>DAOWDR010000670.1 GCA_030638935.1 Desulfobacteraceae bacterium
ACCAGTTTAGGAAAAAACTTCAGGTCAACCCCCTGGCCCTTTACCGGCGGGGCAAGGTAATCCTTGAAGATATTTCAGAAATTAAAATCCAGCCCGGGGATGCCTTTCTTCTCCACGGAAAATGGGAAAATTTCCATTTGCTCAAACAAAAACCGCTAATGACATTTACCGAGCACCTTGAAGGGGAGATCATGCATCCGGAAAAAGCTGGTTTTGCCACAGCCTGCATGGTCCTGGCCCTTACCCTGGCCCTGGGATTCAAGATTCAATTATCCATTGCCCTTCTAACCGGGGCGGTCAGCATGATCCTGACTAAGGTTTTGACCCTGGACGAAGCCTATCGGAGTGTGGACTGGATGACGGTTTTCCTGCTGGCGGGTCTGATACCCCTGGGCCTTGCCTTTGAAGAAACCGGTGCCGCAAGTTTTCTTGCCATCTCCCTTGCAGAACTCATGCATGGAGGGTTGACACCTTTGACTCTGTTTTTGCTCATTGGACTTCTAACCTCATTTTTCACCCTGGTCACTTCCAATATAGGTGCCACAGTAATCATGATCCCTTTGGCCATGAGCATGGCTGTCCAGTGCGGGGCAGACCCCAGGATGGCAGCCCTGCTGGTGGCCGTGGCAGCATCCAACACCTTTATTCTGCCCACCCACCAGGTCAATGCCCTGATCATGAGACCCGGGGGTTACAAGGTCAAAGATTATGTAAGGGCCGGCAGCGGGATGACCCTGCTCTATATTGCCGTGGTCATGGTGATCACGTATTTTTTCTACGGCATCACGGCTTAAGGGATATGAGGTAAGCTCGAGAAAACAGCCCAGGCACTTTTGCACATGCAGTATCCTAGTTTTTAATACTTGTTTTCTCATTAAACTGGGTATAACCCGCCAGGGTGGAAATCAGCGGATGACCATAATCCACATAATCCCTCCGCAGGCTGCACTGGTTCACATTAAACAGGGGATAGACCATGGCATCATGGAGAATTCTGATCTGGGCCTGTTCCCAGAGATTAATCTGCATTTTAGGATGAATGGTCTTAAGGGCATCATCAATCAACTTGTCGATTTTAGTGTAGTGGGAAAAATTAGTGTGGGGCTTTACCCCGGTTCCCACAATGGAATCAGAATGGAAAAAACCCCTCAAATAACTGTCTGCATTGGGGCGGAATGTAAAATAAAGCACAATGGGGTTTAAATTCTGACGGATCAGTTTATGCATTTTGGAATGGGCCACCACCTGGATATTTACCTGAATACCAACTTTATCCAGTTGCAGTTTTATAATTTCGTAGATCTTCCGGTATATCCGTTTTTCCGAGGCCACAAGATCCATGGAAAACCCATTGGCATATCCGGCCTGGGCCAGCAATTGCCTGGCCTTTTCCACATCCTTTCCGGCATGCAGCCCCAGGAAAGAGGTTTTTTCATTGGTAAGTCCGCCGGGCAAAAACTATCCTGACATTGGGGCATAGACCTGTGTGACTAATCTTTTACTGCTGGCTGCCAGAATCAGTTCCCTGTCCAGGGCCAGGGAAATTGCCTGCCTGACCCTTATGTCGTCCATGGGTTTTATGGAGGTGTTAAAATGAAGCAACCCGGTGTATCCAGGTCCAAAAACATCAATAATCGTACCCGGTTCCTTTTCCATTTTTTCAATCCATCCCGGATCACCCACCCCGTATATCACATCAACCAGCCCTGCCTTGTAGTCGGCCTCCCGCTTTTTATTATCCGGGATAAAATGCACCTCAACCCCTTTAAGCCGTGGCTTTCCGCAAAAATAATTTTCATTGGCGGTTAATACCAGTTTTTCTCCGGCCTCATAGCTGCTAAACTTAAAGGGACCGGTTCCCACAGGATGCTGCTTGAAATTATCATACCCTGCTTTTTCAATGGCCTGTTTGCTGAGAATAAAGCCCCCCTCCCGATTGGCTATTCTGGGCAGAAAAAAAAGGGGGGACATGGGTTTTTCCACCGTAATTTCAAGGATATGGGTATCTATTATCTTAAATTTCATACCCCCATAAACACCAAAATTGGAACTTCTCTTAGAATCTGCGGCCTTTTCAAGAGAGTAGACCACATCCTCTGCCGTCAATTCATGGGCTCTGGTGTAGGGACCATCATGGAACAGGATGCCCTTGCGCAATTGGATGGTCCAGATTTGTCTGCCGTTACGAATTTCAAATTCCGGAATTGCTGTGGCAATATCCGGCTCCAACCGGGATAAATCCCCTGGAACATACCTGAGTAAACTGTTAAACACCATATCTGCAAAGGTATAATCTTCAGACCCCTTGGCATAATCCGGGTCAAAATCTCCAATCTTTGAGGTGTGGATACCAAACCGTAAAACACCGGTATCCGGAGGAATATCAGAAATTTTCCCGGATGATCCTGACGGCAATGAATCCATTGCAGATACCGGGGCAAAAACACCCTAGGCACCTAGGCAAATTAAAAACAGACCAAGGACAAAAAATAATAACCTCCGATCATAGTTCACTCCCTGCCCCCTCTTTATTTTATAAATAGATGGAAAATATATTCATAAAAAATTTAAATTGAAAACACAAATAATTTTACAAAATATTAAATTTTTGCTCTGAATAACTGAATTTAATAACAAGGAAAACCAGGCTAACCAGAAAAATGGGATCAGGTATCATGGAAAAACTTTAGCAGAGGGTCGGAGCTGATAATATAATAAACATCGCCAAAGGCATCTGTTGTATTTTTATCCATGATCTTGATCTCTGAGTTGAATTTCACCGTGGCTATAATTACCAATTTTTTCTTTTTTTCCTTGGCCATGTCAAACTGGGCAGCTGTAAACTTGTCTTTTTTGCCCCAGGCCCAATAGACCACCTTGTCATGGGCGGAAATAGTGGGATCTTCATAGGCCATGAACAATTCTCCAATCTTATTTTGAACCTGCTGCTGGGATAATTTTTCAAACTGCTCAAAAATTACCAGCACCCGGCGGGTTTCCCTGTCTGCCACAATGTTCAGGTTATTGTCATTGAATTTAAACACCTTTTTGGAGGCCGCATCCAGTGGGTTTTTGGCAGCGATCTCTTCCTGGGCCTTGGTCAACTGGCCCCCCAGCACATACCCCTGCCTTTGGATCTTCAACTTTTCAACCTGGCTGAACAATGTATCCAGCTCTTCTGCAGACGATAGACCAGCCATTAAAAACAGGCCAAAACATGCGGCGATTATGCACGCCAATTTTAATTTACCCATAACATCCTTTGCTAAAATGAGCCAGGCAGGAAGACGGATCTTCCTGCCTGGAATCATTGTTAATTATTCTTAATCTGCTTTGTTTATTGGTTATACCGCAGCTTGTTTTCTTCTTCAATGAGCTTCATGGTCTCGGCACTGCCACCGGTTTTTATCCATAGATGCTCAGGCTTGGCTAGGAGTGCGGTGATGTATTTACGATACTTTTCGCCCTGACCTGCATGATCGGCCAGTTCCTGGACCTCGGGCAAAAATTCATGGTAAAAATTTCTGGAAATCTCATACAGACCGTGCCAATGGGTATAATCCGGTGCAAACATGGCCGC
>DAOWDR010000524.1 GCA_030638935.1 Desulfobacteraceae bacterium
GTACAGACCACCGAGGCCTTGTTGAGCAGAAGGTCAAAAAAGTCCCAGGAATCCCTTCCATTACCATCTATCCATATATAGGGAGAATTTTTACCCCCCACATAATCAAAGCCCAGGTCAGAAATGGTTTTACAAATAATATCTGCATTATTCAGGTAATAGTCGACCAACTCCCTGACCTGGACCTGGCCCTCTTTGGAATATACCGCCTGGGCGGCTCTTTGAACCGGGTAGGAAACTCCGTTAAATTTTGTGCTCTGGCGGCGGTTCCACAGGCTGTGAAGGGAAATTTTCTCTCCTGTTGAAGAAAAGACCATGCACTCTTTGGGCACCACTGTGAACCCGCAGCGGGTCCCGGTAAAACCGGCTGTCTTGGAAAAACTTCTGAATTCTACTGCCACCTCTTTGGCCCCCTCTATTTCATAGATGCTCCTGGGAAGGGTCTCATCCCGGATAAAGGCTTCATAGGCGGCATCAAAAAGAATCAGGGACTTATTCTCCCTTGCATACTCCACCCAGGTTTTCAGTTCTGATTTAGTAACCGTGGATCCTGTGGGATTGTTGGGAAAACACAAATAAATCAGATCCACCTTCTCCCTTGGCAGTTCAGGCAAAAAATTATTCTCTTTAAGGCAGTCCATGTACACAATATTTTCGTATCTGCCGTTTTTAAATTCCCCGGTCCTGCCGGCCATGACATTGGTATCCAGATAGACAGGATAAACAGGATCGGGAATCGCAATTTTAATATCATTTGCAAATAATTCCTGGAAATTGCCTGAATCACATTTAGCCCCGTCACTTACAAAAATCTCGTCGGCCGATATATCAGCTCCCCTGGCCTGGAAATCCTGGGCAGAAATGGCCTGTCTTAAGAAGTCATATCCCTTCTCCGGGCCATAGCCCCGGAAGGTTGCATCCGCAGCCATTTCATCCACCCCGTCATGGAAGCCCTTGATCACTGCCTGGGGCAAGGCCCGGGTCACATCTCCTATTCCCAGGCGAATAACATGGTTTTCCGGATTTTTTTGCTGGAAGTTTTCCACCCGCTTTGCAATATCTGAAAAAAGGTAGGATGCCTGTAATTTATTATAATTCTCATTTGCTCTGATCATGAATTTTTTTCCTTTCAATCCAATATATGTCAGTACGAAACCGTACTGGTACCCACGCAAAAAATGCATTGTCCGGCTTTCTTCCAGGAAAAAAGCCGGACAATAAACTTTTGCCCAATCTACTTTTAGACAAAGCCGCCTAATATGTCAATTCCATGTTTAATTCAATGGGTAAAACCCGGAAAAAATAAATTCGGTAAAACCAATCTGCTGTGTCCCTTTAAGGGAGATAGGCGGGCATGGCAATTTTTTTTATATAGGATGGCAAAAGATTATATACTTCCCTGGTATTTTTTATACTTCGGTCATGGTCTATTTCCCAAAGCGGATCACTGCCCATACTTCCAATATCAACAGGATTCGGTTTTACCCTTAGAGTATTTTCCCTGTTATCGGTAAAGGGAATTACCAGGGGTCCCCTACTTTCAAGAACATAGGCCATCTGACCATTTTTCAGGTATACAATGCTGCCGGGCGGATGAAGTCCGACACTTTTTACAAAGGCGTGGAGGACAAACTGCAGCATGGGGTCCTTTTTAACATATTTACGGAATAACCGGGTAATAGCCTCCGGCTGATTCAATGCATCCTTATAGCTTGTTTTTGAAACCAGGGCATCGTAAATATCAGCCAGCTTGCAAATCCTGACATAGAGTGGGATATCTGCCCATCTTTTATCCAGGGGATAACATCTTTCTTCATTTTCAAACAGCGGGGCATGGTGGTATTGAACAATATTGTTCAGCACACTGTTTTTAATCCCATTCTCTTCCAGAACTTTTGCTCCGTATTCAAAGGAGTGGCGCTTTATGATCTCAAACTCTTTGCCCGTAAGCCTGCTGGTTTTATTTAAAAGTCTTTCAGGGACCATTGCCTTTCCAATGTCATATAGAAAAAAACCCAGGGAGATCTCATTGAGGTCATCTTTATAATAGTAGTTAAAAGAGCCTGATTTTTTCTCCTCTCGCCCCTGGACTCCCCCTGAAATATTAGTTCTGCGTTCTGTCAAAAAGGTATCAACGGTATGTGAAAAATTGGTATTAAACCGATGTAAAACTGCAGTGGCAATGGCACAGACATTGGTTGAATGCTGATACAGGTAGTCATCATAGGAAAAGATTTCCCGGTTCATGTATGGAAAGGGATGGTCTGCTGCCACTGAAAAGGATACCAGGTCAGACACCCGGGATTCAACGGTCTGGACATCAAACTGACCCCTGGTCTGGCGAATCTGCTTCAATACTTTTTTCAAACATTCTTTTGCTGCATCATATTTTTGAATGGTCTCTTTTTTTATCTCCTGGATTTCCAGCAGCCGCTTCTCAATATCGCCGGGGGTCCGAGAGATAGAAGCTGGGCCAGGTAAATTTAATTTTTTCAACACCGGGGGAGGGACACGTTCAATTCCACCGTCAGTACCAACCCGTATCAGATTGCCCTCACCATCCCAAAGCCCGCCGTCTGCCATGGAATTGAGCGGAACAGATCTGATTCCAGCCTGTTGAAGAATTTCCAGAGGTCTGACCTGGTCCACGATAATGTTTTTTTCAAGCAGCAATCTTCCCTTTTTATTATAGACATCCACACCGGTTTTTAGTTTACCCCCGGTTTTCACAATCTCAATGAGATTTTCAATGGAAAAGATTGCCTCTATCATCATGTCTCCTGGCGAATCTTCCAAACAGCAATTGCAAGAGCCTTAAATTCTGCAACGGATAGGGTTTCCGCACGACGCTCGGGCACAATGGATGCGTGGGTCAATGCCTTTACCACAAAGGGCTTTTCAAGACCCAACTCACCCCCTACCATTGAATTTTTCAAGGATTTTCGCCGTTTTGAAAAAGCCGCCTTGATCACATCAAAGAGCAGATCCTCCATTGGGGGTGACATGTCTGCCGAATCCAAAAAATCAAATCTCAGAACGGTTGAGTGCACCTCGGGTTTTGGAAAAAAAGAGGAAGGCTTGATATCGGCAACAAACCCGACATTGGCCGCATATTGAACCACGGCAGACAACCTTGAATAATCCCGGCCTCCGGGGGATGCGATGATACGGGTGGCAAGCTCTTTTTGAAACATTAAAAATGCCTTTTCAATGACAGACCTTTCTTTTACGAGCCGAAACAGAATCTGTGATGAAATATTGTAGGGAAGATTTCCAATGACCACAAGTTTTTTATCCCCGGCGATTTCTTTAAAATCTGTTTTCATTATACTCTGGTTGATCACCGTAACATTACTGATTTCCTCTTGTTCAAGTTCCTCCTTTAACAGAGGAATCATCCGTCTGTCCAATTCAACGGAAATAACACGGTCAGCTTTCCTGGCAAGGGGAATGGTCAGGGCACCCAGACCCGGTCCGATTTCCAGGACAGTTGCATCCCTGGATATTCCGGTACGGTCAACAATCATTTGAGCGGTTCCCGGACTGGACAGAAAATTTTGTCCCATTTCCTTACCAGCATATAATTTTTCTCTTTTTAACAATTGTCCCGGATGTGTCATATCATCTACCTGTTCGCTTCCTGTGTTTAACTACACAAGGCTTAGTTAAATCTATTATTGAGTCTGGCGCCAAATGCCCCACTAAAACCATGACTGCCTATATATTACTTTCTTATTTTCCCAGTAAAATTACTACTTGACTTTCTTTGTCCCCCCAAGTAATTTCTATGTATATATACTTCAATGGATAATAAGATTCAATAACCAATACGAACCAAAGCCATCCTCTTTTTTACCTGTCATTGCTTGGTTCTTAAACATTCCTATCTGCTCTGGTTCGCCAAGACCCGATCTGGCCGATCCGTTTTGGGGCAGGATATTGAATGGGGATATTGCAATCGGTGAATAAACCCTTTATTTCAGGAGATGTATCATGACTGAAAACACTGAACTTGGAACCAATTGGGAAGGCTTTGTCAAAATGCTGTTGCACCGGCTGGATATTCCAACAAAGGAAGACATAAACAATTTACACGACAGGCTTGACAAGCTTGAGCAATTAATCTATCAGAAACAGCCTGGTACTAAAAGAGGGACCCGGCAAAGGAGTACTAAACGGAAAAGTGCCTCGGCCATTGTTCTGGAGGTAATTGCAAATCATCCAGACGGAACCAATTTCAAAACCATTAAAGCGGCAACCGGGTTTGACGATAAAAAACTGAGAAATATTATTTTCAGGCTGGATAAAATAGGAAAGATTAAAAGGGTTACCAGGGGTATATACAAAAAAATTTAACGGAAAAGAAACAACATGGAATTTTCATTTAAAGAAGGCCAGGAAGTCAACGGATATATCGTCAATCGAATTTGTCCTTTGCCCACCATTGATTCGGTGCTAATTGAACTGAGCCACAAGAAAACAAAAGCCAGACATATTCATATTGCCAACAAGGATTTAGAAAATACCTTTGGCGTATTTTTCAGGACCGTCCCCCAGGATTCTTCAGGGGTGGCCCATATCCTTGAGCATACTGTTCTGTGCGGATCAGATAAATTTGCGGTAAGAGACCCCTTCTTTTCCATGATAAAACGAAGCCTGTCCACATTCATGAATGCCTTTACAGCCTCCGACTGGACCATGTACCCCTTTGCCTCCCAGAACAAAAAAGATTATTACAATCTCATGGATGTCTATCTGGATGCTGCTTTTTTCCCCAACATTGACGATCTTTCCTTTAAGCAGGAGGGTCATAGGCTGGAGCTTGCCGAGACTGACATGGAAGTTGAACTGGAATACAAGGGTGTGGTTTACAATGAGATGAAGGGTGCCATGTCCTCTCCTTCCCAGGTACTTTCAAGATCACTTCTGGCAAGCCTTTACCCTGACACCACCTATAGCAACAACTCAGGAGGGGAACCAGTTGATATTCCCAAACTAAGTCATGAAGCGCTCAAGGCATTCCATGCCAGATACTACCACCCTTCTAATTCCTATTTCTATACCTATGGATCATTCCCCCTTGAAGAAACCCTGGCAGTCCTTTCAAAAAAAGTGCTGAATAAATTTGATTATTTGGAAATTGATTCAGCCGTGCCGTCCCAACCCAGGTGGGACACCCCCAAAGAACAGATCCAGGCATATGCCTATTCAGACCCTGAAGACCTGACCAATAAATACCAGACCTGTGTTGCCTGGCTGACCTGTGATATCAAAGACTCCTTTGAAATTCTTGTCCTCACGGTTTTAGAACAGATACTTCTGGGCAATTCCGCCTCTCCAATGAGGAAGGCATTGATAGATTCCAATCTGGGTTCTGCCCTTTCCGACGGAACAGGATTTGACGCAGACAACCGGGATACCATGTTTGCCTGTGGTCTGAAAGATATTGCCAAAAAAGCAATCCCCCAGGTGGAAGAGATCATTTTTTCAACATTACGGCAGGTGTCGGAAAAGGGGATAGAAAAACAGCTCATAGATTCGGCCATTCACCAGATTGAGTTTTACCGCAAAGAAATTACCAACACCCCCTACCCCTTTGGGATTAAATTACTGCTTTCCTTTGCCGGCACAATGATCCATGACGGGGATCCGGCATCCTGCATCAATATTGATGAGGACCTTGAAAAACTGACCAAGAAAATCGGCCAGGGTGGTTTTCTTGAGGAACGAATTATCCACTATTTTCTTGAAAACCCCCACAGGGTTCTCTTTACCCTGGAACCGGACAACCAACTTGAGGAAAGCCAGGTTAAAGAGACTAAAGAAGAACTCAAAGCCATTTTAGCAACCCTTAAACCGGATGACCTGGCCCAAATCAAAAAAGACAGTGCCGCCCTTGAGTCACTCCAGGAATCAGAAGAAGACCTGTCGACACTTCCCACCCTGGAACTTTCCGATGTCCCCCACAAAATTGAAATCATCAAACCCGACCAGCTCAATAAAATCAGTTTTTCCACCTGTTATGACAAAGCCACTTCCGGTATCCTGTATTTTACCTGTCCCGTGGGTGCAGGCAATATACCAGCCGATCTTTTTCCCCTGGTCCCATTTTTCTCCAGTGCCTTTACCAACAGCGGCACAAAAAAAAGTTCATATTCGGAAATAGCGGAAAACATGGACCTGTATACCGGCGGTATTACCATATCCCCCTTTTCAGGGTCCTATTTTTCCAAAGATGCAGATTCCCATTCATTTCTGGCCCTCCAGGGAAAAGCCCTGGACCGGAATATTAACAATATGTTTGATATGATTGATGAATTTGTCAAGGAATTTGGATTCCAGGATCAAGACAGGCTGAAAAGCCTTCTGCTCCAATACCAGTCCGGCTTGGAATCCTCCATTGTTTCTGCCGGTCACAGGTATGCCATCTCCCTTTCCGCACGCCATTTGTCCAAGGCATCCCATATTAGCGAACTCTGGCACGGAATCGACCAATTTCAACTGATAAAAAAGATCACCGGGCAACTGGCTGATCCCGATGTCGGCAAAAGGGCATTGGATACCCTGTCATCAAACCTTGAGAGCATTGCCGCCTCCCTGTTCAGAAAAGACAATTTA
>DAOWDR010000588.1 GCA_030638935.1 Desulfobacteraceae bacterium
GTTCACTAAAATACTGGCGGCGTCTGGGGTGGGAGATGATAATGGGCAGCAGGGAGATAATGACGGCAACTACCCGGATAAGGGTTGCCCAGAATACATTGGTCTGCTCCAATACCCCCTTGATGATGACAATGCCGATGGCTAAAAAAAGTATAGATAATATGCCTGAAACAATTCCTTGAAAGTCATCTTTGGAAAGATGGTCCTGGCTGGTGAGTCCTTTTTTTTTCACAGATCCCACAACAACAGCGGACAACACCAGGATGCTTCCCATGATACCGCCAGTCCCAAGGGTTTCCCCTAAAATAAGATAGGAGAAAAACAGGACACTTGGCAGGTAGAGACATTCCACAATGGCCACAAGGCCTGCACCCAGCTTGTTTAGGGCGGTAAAAAAAAATATGTCCGCCAGGGTAATGCCCAGGATTCCTGACAAAGCCAGTAACAGCCAGTCATTGATATGAATTTCAGGGAAAAAGGGAATCCTTAAAATCAGCATGGTCAATGTGACCAGGACCAGGGCCACCACACTTTTGTAAATATTGAGCGAAAGCGGGGAAAAAAGATTCCCGCTTTTTTTATATAAAATGACTGCAGATGCCCAGAAAAAGGCAGAGCTGATGGCAAATATAGATCCCAGCAATGGTTATCCCTTAATATTAAATGCAAATTGCCCCTTGAGGTGGGGAAGTCCCTTTTTTTCATCCCGGAGTTCAAAGTCGATCCGGGTTTCATTTGGACGGTTATCAATGGTTTTTGCCGGCCCATATCCCAGGGTGATTTTGGCCGGCATGAATATGGGGAGTTTGAATGCCGCATCCGCCCCCAGGGGGTAGTGGGTGCCAAATTTTTTTTCCATGCTTGCCATCACCCGGGCAAGGCTCCACATTCCATGGGCAATTGGGTGTTTAAAACCAATCATTTTGGCTGTGAACCCATAGAGATGGTGGGGGTTGTAATCTCCTGAAACACCGGCATATTTCAGACCCGTGTTCCGGGGTACAAAAATGCTCTCTTTTGTTTCAAGGAATTGCTCTTCTTTTTTCTCAAAGACTTTCTTTTTTGGTTGCTTATTTTTGCTCCTGGTAAAAAAAGTTGAAATTCCCTGCCACACCACCTCTTTGTCTGATATCACTTCCAGGAGAAATTGGGTGTGAATTCCTTTTAGACTTTTTGTGGCCCCGTGGAGTTTACAGGATAAATCCAGTCTTTCGTCTGTTGTCACAGCCCTTTTTTGTTCAAATGACTGGCCGACCTGGATCAGGCCCATGGGGCGTATTGGAAAATGGGCAGTGGTGATAAATTTCCCCAAAATCTCTATAAACAGGGTTTGAAGATAGCTTGCCGGGATGTCGGTGCTATCCGGATCAATGTCATCCAGACCAATCTTATTGGAGCCAATTTTTCTTGGGTCGGCAAATCCGCAGACACGCTTGTATCGCCTGATTTTTTTTGTATCCGGCTTCAGGTCATTGAACACGAGCTTAACCTTTGAAAGAATGGTATCATCATCAAGGGTGGAGGGGCGTACCATGGACAAAAAAAATACTTTTAAAAATAAGATTTTAATGGACGGGAATTTTTTGATTTTCACAAGGATTTCAGGGTCTGCTAATTCAAACTGGATGGTGGTTTCAGCCGTATCCATATATTAGTATCCTTTAACTTAAAATAAAGAAGATACTCTATCTCTGCTGGGTTTGGAAGTCAATATGCCTTGACCCAAATAAAGGCTTAGGCATGTAAATATTATAGTGTCCTTTTGGGGCGGTATTGAAATCGATGCAACGGTGAGAGCAATTTCGATAATTCATGGGCAGGTTTTCATGATAAATCGGGGAAGTGGTCGAAAATTTTAAATAAAATTAATTTGCTATACAATTTCGGCCATTACAACGGAAATATTATCTTTGCCGCCTTTGTTATTGGCTTCTTGGATAAGATGGTGAATACTCTCTTTGATATTGGTCCTGGAAATCAGGTGGGTTTTTATCACATTATCTTTCACCATATCCGTAAGGCCATCCGAGCACAAAAGAAATAGGTCTCCGGGGAAAATTTTTCCCCTTAAGATATCCAGAGCCGGGTTTTTCTTGATCCCAACAGCCCGTAAAATTACGTTCTTAAAGGAATGATGACTTGCCTCTTCTTGGGTGATCAACCCCTGGTCCAGTTGTTCCTGAACAAGGGTATGATCTGCGGTCAGCTGCTTTAACTCTCCGTTGCGAAGACGGTATGTCCGGCTGTCTCCAATGTGCCCCAGTATGAAACGGCTGTCTGTCAGGGCCAGTAATTCAGCTGTGCAGCCCATGCCTTCACAACCCGGGTTGAGTTCTGAATAGTCTAATATACGGTCATTGGCAGTTAAAAAAATTTGCTGAACCGACTGGTATCTCATCTCCTCTGTGTTAGGTGCTGTGGGAAAAATATCCTGGGCTGTCCGGGCAAATAGCTGGCTTGCAATATCTCCGGCTGCTGTCCCTCCAATTCCATCTGCCACAAGGCAAAATCCATTGGCTTCATTTACCAGAATCGTATCTTCATTCTTTTTTCTGCGAAGCCCCTGGTCTGTTTCTCCGAACAATAAGAATTTGCACATTTTACTTAAACCTTTCCATCATGAAGTCTACCAGATTGGATTCATCATAGGAAATATTTAGCTGTTCCTTGAACAATGCCAGTGCATCATTTATTTCCTTACCCGATTGGTATCGAATAGCCGGATCCTTTTCCAGGCATTTCA
>DAOWDR010000469.1 GCA_030638935.1 Desulfobacteraceae bacterium
ACAGCAGGCAATGATCAAAGATTGTCTGGCAAAGATCAAACATAAAATCTTTGTTTTAAGTGGAAAAGGTGGTGTTGGGAAAAGCAGTGTTTCAGCAAACCTGGCAGCCAGTCTTTCAAAAAAAGGGTATAAAACAGGCCTTATGGATGTGGATGTACACGGCCCTTCCATTGCCCATATGCTGGGGATAACCGACCTTTTAGACATTAGCCCGGACCAGCAAAGGCTTATGCCCAAACTAGTAAATGGAAACCTTAAAGTGGTATCTGTCCAGGCATTGATGCAGGACAAGGACCAGGCTATCATCTGGCGGGGACCTGCCAAAACCGGAATGATCCAGCAGTTTGTCGCCAACGTGAACTGGGGCGAACTTGACTTTTTAATCATTGATGCCCCCCCGGGCACAGGAGACGAACCCCTGACGGTTGTCCAGAATATTCCCGAAGCACTTGGCGTCATTGTGACAACTCCCCAGGAAGTGGCATTGTCCGATATTAGAAAATCCATCTCTTTTTGTAAGACAGTTAAGCTGAAAACCCTTGGCATTGTTGAAAACATGGCTGCATTTAAATGTCCCCATTGCAACGAATCCATTGACCTGTTTAAAAACGGAGGTGGTGAAAAAACCGCCAAGGCCCAGGGGCTTGATTTCCTGGGATCCCTTCCCTTTGACACCCGGGTGGTAGCCTCCGGTGATAATGGGGTCCCCATCATGTTTGGCGATGAGGAAACAGAATTTACAAAAGCCTTTGAAACGGTTGTGGACAATATTTTAAAGCAGTTGTAACAATCATTTTGAATGATAATTTCAAAAAAGCCAGGGAACTTAAAAAGTTTCTAACCCTTGGGGAAAAGGAAACTCTGGGCGACCTGGCTTGTTTTTCCAACACCGCCCAAAGACGCAGGTCAGAACCCCAGGCAGAGAATGAATACCGACAGGCCTTTAGCACCGATGCAGACCGGATACTCAACTCCCTGGCGTTTACCAGGTATATTGATAAAACCCAGGTTTTTTCCCTTATAAAAAACGACCACCTCACCCATAGGGTTCTCCATGTCCAGCTGGTCTCCCGTGTTGCCAGGACCATTGGCCGGTACCTTGGATTAAATCAGGATCTCATCGAAGCGGCAAGCTTAGGCCATGACATAGGCCATGCTCCCTTTGGCCACGACGGTGAACTTTTTTTATCAAAACTCACCCATGCGCACGGGGCAGGACACTTCCACCATAACCTTCAAAGTATCCAATTTTTGGACCGGATAGAAAAAGGTGGTCAGGGATTGAACCTAAGCCTCCAGACAATGGATGCCATTGTCTGCCACAATGGAGAGGCCCACTCAACAAAACTGATCCCAGAGGGCAGCCGCTCCTTTGATGATTTTGACGCCATGGTCCGGGCAGTCAAAGCCAAACCTATGTGCGACAAAATTTCCATGACCATGGAAGGTTGTGTGGTAAGAATGGCCGATACCATAAGCTATATCGGCCGGGACTTAGAGGATGCCATCCGCTTGAAGATTGTTACCAGGGATCAGATCCCTGTGGACTGCAAAGAAACCCTGGGACAGACCAACGGAACCATTGTATTCAACCTGGTGACCGACCTGATCCATAATAGTCTTGGCAAGTCTTTTATCGGATTTTCAGATCCCATATCCCAGGCTTTAAAAAGCCTTAAAGAATTTAATTATCAATATATTTACAAAAACCCGGTGATCAAAAAACACCTGTCTTCCATTGAAGAAATATTCAACTACCTTTTTGTACAATATCTGTCCGACCTTGAAAAAGAGAAGCAGTCTTCTGATATTTTTACAAAATTTTTAAACGGCATGGCTCCGGACTATAGAACGGATCATACCCATCCTGAGATTGTCCGGGATTTTATTTCCGGTATGACAGATTCCTATTTCATCCGCCAGGCACCAGACCATCTGACACCGGAATATATTGACAATGTTTGAGAACAGAAATTCTTACCGCAGGCAGCATGAAAAAGAAGGGCTTGTCTCATTTGAAATCACTGTCAAAGAGACCAATTTGAATATCCAGGCCCGGACAGACCTGTCAGACCAGGCCATCCGGGCTGCCTTAAAATACAGACAGTATATTGAGACCCATATCCTTCAATATCCCCAGTTTGCCACTGCCCTTTCTCCTTTGCCACACCCCGGGATAGCTCCTGCCATTGTCCTGGATATGATTAAAGCGGCAGAAACAACCAATGTCGGACCCATGGCTGCCGTGGCCGGAGCAATGGCCGAGTATATTGGAAAAGATCTTCTGGCCCTTTCCCCTGAAGTGGTGGTGGAAAACGGAGGAGACATTTTTATAAAATCTCAAACTGAAACCGTGTTCAGTATTTATGCAGGAGACTCCCCTTTGAGCATGACCACGGGTATCCTGGTTGAAAAACAAAACGCCCCCTTTGCCATGTGTACCTCCTCGGGCACCCTGGGTCACTCCAAAAGCTTTGGTGCGGCAGATGCCGTAAGCGTGGTTGCCCCCTCCTGTTGCCTGGCAGATACGGCTGCCACAGCCCTGTGCAATATGGTAAAAAAAGATAGTGACATTGAAAAAGCCATCCATCAAGGAAAACAGATCCAGAACATCCAGGGAATTGTTATTATCAAGGGCAAACAGATCGGGCTCTGGGGAGATCTGAAACTGGTACGGCTCCCCTGAGCCCATCAATATTCCGGGATGTCAATAGTTCAAAACCTGTTCAATACAGGGTACCGACCTTGTCCTCCACGGCTTTGACAATACTGCCGTCCCTGAGCAAAGCCTTTACTTTGGCAATATCAGTGGACAAAAGCCTGTCCTCTTTTCTGTAATCCACCCGGTTTCTGATCACTTCATAGGCGGCCAGGGTCCCGTCCCCTGCTTTAAAATTTGTGAACAGATCAATGGCCTGGGCACCGCAGAGCAGTTCAATGGCTATCACCTCTTCGGTATTCTCTACAATATTCCGGCATTTTCTGGCGGCAAAGGCTCCCATGGACACATGGTCTTCCTTGTTGGCAGATGTAGGAATTGAATCAACCGAGGCCGGATGGGCAAGCACCTTGTTCTCGGAAACCAGGGATGCTGCTGCATACTGGGCAATCATAAAGCCGGAGTTGAGCCCACCGTCCTCCACCAAAAATGCAGGCAGCCCTGACAATTGAGGATTAACAAGCCTTTCAATGCGTCGTTCGGAAATATTGGCAAGCTCTGCAATGGCAATGC
>DAOWDR010000153.1 GCA_030638935.1 Desulfobacteraceae bacterium
AGAGCTGGAGAAAACATTTGGTACTAAAAGAAAATAAAAAAACAAAGACAAGCAAGCAAGACGATTCTCCCCAAAAAGACGGTCAAAAGGCAAAAGACCAAAAAAAATCCGAAAAAGGAAAGAAAAAAAAGGATGTGATCCAAGAGCTCAAAGATCAGGTCACTTCAGAAAAAGACCGTGCCCTAAGACTTTCAGCTGAATTTGAAAATTACAAAAAACGGACACAAAGAGAGACCAATGACTTTAAAAAGTTTGCCAATGAGTCAATTTTCAGGCAGCTTCTCTCGGTTGTGGACAACCTTGAACGTGCAATTAGCGCTGCCCAGGAAAATTCAGAGGAATCCGGTCTTTTTGAAGGAGTAAAACTGACGCACAAGGACATTATCAAGCTTTTTGAAACCTTTAATGTAAAACCTGTGGAAGCGGACAACAAACCCTTTGACCCAAACTTTCACCAGGCAGTAACCCAGGAAGAAACCGACGAATTCCCTGATAATACTGTTACAACGGTACTTCAAAAGGGGTACCTCCTTCATGACAGGCTGATCAGACCGGCAATGGTTGTTGTTTCAAAAAACGCAAAAAAAGAAACCGAAAAAAACAAAGAAAATTAAAAATATCTTGGAGGATATGTTATGGGTAAAATTATTGGAATAGATTTAGGCACAACCAACTCTTGCGTCGCAGTCATGGAAGCCGGCGGAGAAGTAAAAATTATCACCAATTCAGAGGGTGGCAGAACCACCCCGTCCATTGTGGCTCTCACCGAAGGTGGTGAACGTATTGTGGGCCAGGCAGGCAAGCGCCAGGCCGTCACCAACCCTGAAAACACCATCTTTGCAGTCAAGCGACTCATCGGGAGAAAATTTTCTTCAAAGGAGATCCAGGCGGATATCCCCAACCTCCCCTATATAATTGAACCAGCCTCCAACGGAGACACCCGGATTAATCTGAGGGGAAAACAGCACAGCCCGGCTGAAGTTTCATCCTTTATTCTGGGCAACATCAAAAAAACTGCTGAAGACTACCTGGGAGAAGAGGTAACAGAAGCGGTCATCACGGTGCCTGCCTATTTTAACGACAGCCAGCGCCAGGCAACCAAGGATGCAGGAAAAATTGCAGGGCTTACGGTAAAGCGTATCATCAACGAACCCACAGCAGCCTCCCTTGCCTATGGCCTTGATAAAAAAGGGGAAGAAAAGATTGCGGTTTTCGATCTTGGCGGCGGTACCTTTGATGTATCTGTCCTTGAAATCGGTGACGGGGTCTTTGAGGTAAAATCAACCTCGGGTGATACCCACCTGGGTGGCGAGGATTTTGACTTAAGAATCATTGAATATATCGCAAGCGAATTTAAAAAGGACCAGGGCATTGATGTCAGGAGTGATAAAATGGCACTCCAGCGCCTCAAGGAAGCAGCGGAAAAAGCAAAAATGGAATTGTCAACCGCCACTGAAACCGCCATCAACCTGCCCTTTATCACAGCCGATGCCACAGGCCCCAAACATCTGGACGTCAAACTGACCCGGGCCAAACTGGAATCCCTGGTTGCCGATCTTCTGGACAACCTTGAAAAACCGTGCAGAACAGCAATAAAAGAAGCCAACCTTGGTGCCGGCGGAGTGGACGAAGTGGTCTTGGTCGGCGGCATGACCCGTATGCCCGCAGTCCAGGAGCGGGTGGAAAAAATATTTGGTAAAAAACCCCATAAAGGGGTAAATCCCGATGAAGTGGTTGCCATGGGCGCTGCCGTACAGGCCGGTGTTCTCCAGGGCGATGTCAATGATGTTCTGCTCCTGGATGTTACCCCGCTCTCTCTGGGGATTGAAACCCTGGGCGGCGTCATGACCAAACTCATTGAAAAAAACACCACCATACCCACCAAAAAAAGCCAGGTGTTCTCCACTGCAGCCGATAACCAGCCTGCTGTTTCCATCCATGTACTCCAGGGGGAAAGAGAAATTGCAACGGGCAACAAAACCCTGGGACAATTTGAATTAAAGGAAATCCCGCCGGCCCCCAGAGGAGTTCCCCAGATCGAAGTTTCCTTTGACATTGACGCCAATGGTATTGTCCATGTAGCGGCAAAGGATAAGGCAACCGGGAAGGAACAATCCATCCAGATCACGGCTGCCAGCGGCCTTTCCGAAGAAGAGATCGACAGAATGGTCAAAGATGCTGAAATGCATGCAGACGAAGACAAAAAGAAAAGAGAACTGGTGGACACCAAAAACCAGGCAGAAGGCCTTTGCGACCAGACTGAAAAAACCCTAAAGGAACATGGGGACAAGGTGGATGAGGAGACCAAAAAAAGTATCGAGGATGCTCTTGCAGCCTTGAAGCTGGCCAAAGACTCAGAGGATGTCGAGGACATAAAAGCCAAGGTTGAAACCCTTTCCCAGGCCTCCCACAAACTTGCCGAAGTTATGTACCAGCAGGCAGCCCAGGAAAACCCGGATGCAGCGGGTGCTGATGCAGGTGCCCAGACCAACCCGGCCGAGGATGATGATGTTGTGGATGCTGATTTTGAAGAGGTCAAAAAAGACAAATAAAAGGTTACAAACCTGTTGAATATAATCCTGCCGTGGTCTATAGTTGCCCGGCAGGATTTTTTATATTCATTCACAAGGCTTTGATACCCCATGACAATTTCCGACGTAACAATTACGGACATGATAATTACTGATATACTCGCACAAAACAGCGCACTCTATCCAGAAAAAACAGCCCTTGTCGAGCGCATTCCCGCCCTGAACACCAAAAATCAGATCACCTGGAACCAATTTTACAACACCTCCTGCAGGTTTGCCAATTCACTTAAAAATTCAGGC
>DAOWDR010000540.1 GCA_030638935.1 Desulfobacteraceae bacterium
CGTCAATGCCCAGGTCTCCTGGTTTGACAATTCCCATGATGGCATTCATATTGGCACCATCCCCATATACAAGTCCGCCCTTGGCATGGACTATATCACAGATTTCTTTGATGTTTTCCTCAAAGAGACCCATGGTGTTGGGGTTTGTGATCATGATACCGGCTGTGTCCTCATCCATTACCGCTGCCACGGTTGCAGGTTCCAGAATTCCCTTTTCTCCGGATTTGACATTTACAGAAGAATATCCGCACAGGGAGGCCGAGGCAGGGTTGGTCCCATGGGCTGTGTCGGGAATAATGATTTTGGATCGCTGTTTTCCTTTTTTTGCATGAAAGGCATGGATGATGAGCATGCCTGCAAGTTCACCATGGGCACCTGCAGCAGGCTGGAGGGTAACGGCGGGAAATCCGGTTATTTCTCCTAATGCCTGTTCCAGATCATACATGAGCTTTAGGGCGCCCTGGGAAAATTTTTCCCCGGCCAGGGGATGGGCACCGGCAAATCCCTGGCGGGCTGCCTGGACTTCATTGGTTTTTGGATTGTATTTCATGGTACAGGACCCCAAAGGGTACATGCCCGAATCCACACCAAAATTCCACTGGGAAAGGCGGGTATAATGTCTGACCACATCCAGCTCGGAAAGCTGGGGAAGATCCGGCGCATTCCCCGTAAGGTTCGGGTCAAGTTCTGATCTTTTTACATCTGCCTTGGGAAGGGAGACTGCACAACGGCCTTCACGGCTTTTTTCCCAGAGCTGGGGTTCATTGAAAATAAGGCCTTTTGTTCCCGGCTGCTTATTCATTATTGCACCTCCTTTGCCAATTGATCAATATCTTTTTTGGACACCTTTTCCGTGGCACAGAACAGATAATGGTCTCTTAATTCAGGGTAATAGGGTTCAAGGTCAAGGCCTGCAAAAATGCATTGGTTTTGGATCAGGCCGGCTCTTTTTTCTTTGAACCCTTTGGGTACTTTAAGAACAAATTCATTGAAGAAAGGGGAATCAAAGACCGATTCAAATCCGGCATTCCCAAGGGCGTTTTTCAGGTAGACGGCTTTATCGTGGTTTTGCTGGGCGATTTCACGGATACCGATTTTGCCGACAGTTGCAAGATACATGGCTGCAGTCATGGCATTGAGGCCGTTATTGGAACAGATGTTGGAAGAGGCTTTTTCCCTTTTGATATGCTGTTCACGTGTTGCCAGGGTCAGAACATACCCATCATCTCCATTGGCATCCTTTGTCTTGCCGATGAGACGGCCGGGCAGGGTTCTCATCAGTTTTTTGGTACCGGCTAAAAGTCCCAGTCCCGGGCCTCCGAAGCTCTTGGCAATCCCAAGGCTCTGGCCCTCGCCGGCCACAAGATCGGCTCCGCAGGAGCCGGGATTTTTTAGCAGGCCATAGGCCAGACTTTCCGTAAAAGAGGCGATGAACAGGATTTTTTTAGTGTCGCAAATAGTCTTGAATGCACTTAAATCTTCAATATTTCCAAAAAAGTTAGGAGACTGAATTGCAACACCGGCAATATTGTCCATTGATTCAAGGGCAGCCTGATCTGTGAGTCCTTCCTTGGTGCGTGGGATTTGAACTATTTTATATCCTGCAGGACGGAGATAGGTTTCCATGATTTCTAGATGGCTGGGATGGACCAGGGAAGAAACAGCGATAATATTTGCTTTCTTGGCTTTTCTCAAGGCAATCAAGGCACATTCAGCAAGGGCTGTGCCGCAGTCATAGTGGGAGGCAGTAGCAATATCCATTCCCAAAAGTTCGGTAACCATGGTCTGGAATTCGTAGATGCCCTGGAGGGTTCCCTGGCTGACTTCAGGCTGATAGGGGGTATAGGCAGTGGCAAACTCAGACCGTGACACAAGATAGGGAACAATTGACGGAATATAATGGTCATAGGAGCCTGCCCCTATAAAACATTTATAGTCCTTACAGGCGATGTTACCGGCCGCCAGTGTTTCCATGTAGGTATCCAGATCCCATTCACTCAAGGCCTCGGGGAGGTTGAGGGGATCTTTTGTCTTTAATTGGTCGGGTATGGTTTCAAATAAATCATCAATGGATGCATGGCCGGTTTTGGCCAGCATCTCATCGATATCTTCTTGGGTGTGGGGAAGATAACGCATGGCATTTATCCTTTCAGCATGTCAAGGTATGCTGCCTTGTCCATTAATTCGTCCAACTGGGAAGGATCACTGAGTTTTACTTTGATGATCCATCCGCCTTCATAACAGTCTTCATTGACCAGTTCCGGTGCATCTTCAAGGGCTTCATTGATTTCAACGATTTCTCCGGAAATGGGGATATAGACTTCCGATACAGCCTTGACCGATTCAACGCTGCCGAATTCATCACCTTTGGAAAAGGAGTCGCCCACTTCGGGAAGTTCAACAAAAACGATTTCTCCCAACTGGTCCTGGGCATAGTCGCTAAGACCTATGGTCACGATATCGCCGTCTAGTTTTGACCATTCATGGTCTTTGGTGTATTTTACATCTTCGGGAAAATTCAGATCGCTAATTTCTTTCATAACAGCCTCCTTTTAAATGAATTTAAATAAAATTATCCAGTTTCATTCTTGCAGTTCTGTCCGGTCGTATGTCAGTTACAATTGTCACCTCTATGGATCGCTTGCCTTCTTTAAGGCTCAGCTTAACTCCAGGTTCAAGTGGTTTTGAAACCATGACAAATCCGCAGCTAATTCCTTTTATCTTAAGATCACGGGGAAGATTCGGGGTGTTGATACTGACAATTTTGTTTTCAAGCCAGCTGATACCCATATCCGTGGCACAGGTCAGGGCCTGGCCGATGTTTTCGTGGGTTTGATCCAATACCTGTGTAGCTTCTCCCGGGTTGACCTTTCGTAAAGTATCTCCCACAAAGGGGTAAACAAATTTGTCATCACCGGCAGGGGCAAGACCCTTTGCTCCGTAAAAATCTTTGGTAAAGGCTTTTTTGTCCTCAGTATAGGGCAGGGCAAAATCCCAGGGATGGTTGGTGAATTTCCAGTGACCTATATCCTGGTGGGACAGAGGCAAACAAGCCCCGGCTCTCAAAGAATCCCTGGCTCCTAGCCCGCAGGCTGCGATGCCGTATTCATCTCCGGCTAGAAGAATATCCTTCCACAGGGTCTCAATGGCAGATAGATCCAAAAAGATTTCAAACCCGAATTCCCCGGTATATCCGGATCGGGATAACAGGATGGGGGTGCCGTCCAAAAGAGTGACATTTTCCGAGTCCGCAACCTGATTTTTAAAATGGCCTTTGAATGAAAAATAGGGCATTTTATTAAAAACAATTTTCGGGTTCTTAATCAGCTTTGACAGGATACGGGCGGCGTTTTTGCCCTGGATATCCATCTTGGCAACTTTCCCGGACAAATCTTCAACCAAAACATCCATTTTATTTTTTTTGCTTTCAAGATGCTTGGCAACAACACCTCCCATGCCTGCGTTCACGCAGATCATGAACCGGGAGTCTCCAAATTTATAGACAATGGCATCATCAATGCAATGCCCCTGTTCATCTAAAAATGCGCCGTAGATACACCTTCCTGTTCCAAGGGAGATGATATCTCTTGTAAAGCAATAATTAAGCAGTGCAAAGGAATTTTTTCCGCTCACATTGATGCAGGCCATGTGACTGGTGTCAAATATTCCTGCTGATTTTAAAACAGCCAGGTGTTCGTTTTTGACCCCGGTTTCATACCATAACGGCATGTCAAACCCTCCGAAGTCGGCCATGTTCGCACCGGCGTCCTTGTGCCATTGATGTAAAGATGTGGTTTTTAAACTGGTGTTCATGACGGCATGCCTTTTTAATCTATAGGTTTAAAAAATATAGGGAACCTTTAAATTATAGGATTTATATACAACAAATGCCTCAACAGAGCTGACACCCTTGACTTTGGAGATTTCTTCGGTATAAAACTCCAGCAGGCCAAACCCTTTTTTAAACAGAACCAGTATAATCAGGTCATACCGGCCAGTCACAACAGATGTTGAAATAACCCCTTTGAGTTTGCTGATTTCTTCACCTTTTTCGACCAGATTCATTTCCGACAGCTTAATACCGATGATAACGATTCTATGACCTGGCAGGGTA
>DAOWDR010000685.1 GCA_030638935.1 Desulfobacteraceae bacterium
CCGTTTCTGGAATTTCTTGAACAAGACTTCATGGATGCCCATGATCATCTACCTAAAAAATTTTGCCATGGGGATTTTCACCCCCTTAATGTACTCTGGGACCGGAACCGGATAAGGGCTGTCATTGATTGGGAATTCACCGGTCTGAAACCGGATTGCTATGATGCTGCCAACCTTTTGGGATGTGCAGGGATTGAAAATCCCGAAGGGCTTGGTATGCCAATGGTTACTACTTTTTTGCACCAAATTAAGTCCGCAGACATCATCAGCCCGATTGGATGGCAGTATTTCCCCGAGTATATTCTGGCCCTGCGCTTTGCCTGGCTCTCCGAGTGGCTTAGAAAAAAGGACAGGCAGATGCTGAAATTAGAGGCTGACTATATGGGCGTCCTTATCCGGCATATGGAAGAGTTGCGCAGTATCTGGGAGATATGTTAAAGCTTCCAAAGATTAGATAATTATTCCTTGATTTTTTTGTCATGGATTTGATAATATACGGCATTCGTCGTTTTTCTCAATTAGCATTTACGATATTCATTAGAAAATTCTGTCTGGGACATATTTGTACTGGGTTGAATGAGTCATTGATACGATTACCTGAGACAGGTCTGTATCCAGGTTAGCCATCTGTTTGGCAACAATATCCAAAACAAGGCCTGTTAATCAATATCATTTTTGTTATTTTAAAAACATGGAAAAATCGTCCTGTTTGGTATGATGTTTGCGTTTGTTATTTGTGTCGGGTATTTGTGTTGGTTAATATTATGTCTGAATCTGATGGGTATCTAGTAAAATCATGACCTTGGGACGGGTAATCTTAGGAGGGATGCACATGGCTGAATCAAAGAACAGGGAAAAAAAATCTGATACTGGCACGGAAAAGAATGCCCGTGTTTTGTCTGCAAATTTCTATGGGGCATTAAAATCCAAAAACGAGATATATTTTCAAATGGCCTCTCTTTTCAAAGAGGTAACCCAGGATGAAAAAAAACTGGAAAATAAATGGATGGAACAAATTTTAACAGCAAATTCACCAGATAGTTCTGGTAAATATTTTATTAATAACATATAGAATTAACAGCTCTATTTTTAATTTACGGCTTTCCCCCAAACGGGAAGTAACTTCAAATAAAACCCCAGTAAAAAAAGGAGTGATTCAAATGGCAGAAAAACTTGGTATTTATAAATGTGGTAAATGCGGAAATATCGTACAGGTTCTCCATGGAGAAAAACCGCCGGTCATGTGTTGCGGTCAGGCAATGGACCGGTTGGTGGAAAATACAGTGGATGCTGCCGTTGAAAAGCATATACCGGTTATCGAAAAAACAGATGGCGGCTACCTGGTAAAAGTAGGTAGTGTTGCCCATCCCATGGGACCGGATCATTGGATAGAATGGATTGAGCTTGTAAGCTGTGAGGGTGACTATGTCCAGCGTCAGATGCTGACCCCCACAAGCACACCTGAAGCCACATTTAAAACCGATTCAGATAAGGTTGTTGCATTGGCCTATTGTAATCTTCACGGCCTGTGGAAATCCTGATTCTTTTCTAGGCGAATAAAAAAACCGCTTGGTTTTCCAAAGGAGACCAAGCGGTTTTTATTTATAAACCTTAATTTGTTTTATTTAAATTCAACAAGTTTTCCGGCAAGCATTTGGATATGGCTCATCTCTTCTTTGATAATATCATTAATTTTAGATTTGCCCATTTTTTCAGAAGTCAGTTCTTTCATGCCAAGATAAAAGGCAATGGAATCTTTTTCTGCTGTAATGGCAGAGGCAAGAATGCCTTTCATGGTGGTTTCCGGCTGATCTTTTTCAAAGAATACCCGGGTGTCGGCAAGGGCTTTTAGGTAAAGGGCACTCTCATCTTCCGGATCAAATGCCGTGGCCGCTGTCTCTGAATCTTTAAGATCTTTTTGCATGTCGGCAAAGGTCTGTTCGTGGCTGTCTTCCATGTCGGCAAGTCCCAGAAGAAATTGTTTGTGTTTCTCTTCATCCACCCGGTTAGCTGCCTCACGGTAGAATTTTGCACCGTTTATTTCAATCTGTTTTGCTATTTCGAAAATATCATTTGCATTGAACTCGTTGCCCATTTTTCCCTCCAAATTTATTATATCTTTAAGATAATTTTTCTTTGAGTGTTTTTGCCAGTTTTACGCCCAGGTCAAAGCATTTTTCTAAATCTGCTTCATCCGGGACATATTGAACTTTAACACCAGGGTCAATAATGTCCATCTTCATTTCTTCAAAATCTTTGTTTAATATTTTAACTGC
>DAOWDR010000480.1 GCA_030638935.1 Desulfobacteraceae bacterium
AATGGATAAATTTACCCCCAAAGAGATTGAGGAGAAAAAAAAAGCCATCTTTGATGCCATGGGCAAAAGAGGACAGCGCCAGATTCTCAAAAAAGGATATGAACAATGGAATCCCTTCCAGGAGCCCAAAGACCCCATTGACATCCGGAAAGACAAAACAAAGCGGACCTCCCAGGTATTGATCCGTGAATTTTTATCCCAGGTAGACCATGATGAATACAACAACTCATTTGCCCAGGGAGCATTTGAGATGTGCCTTGGTATTATCAATGAAGAGGAAAAAATAAGGGGCATGTTCGAGTTTGCATGCTGGTATGAAGATCTGCTGAAAAAAGAAGGGCATGATTCCCTTTAACAATGATTCAATTTAACAGGAATGCCGTACTTGACATTCTGTACGAATCTGAAAATAGACTGACAGCCCGGGCCTATATTAAACAAATTGCCCTTGGGCTGTCCATTTCTTTTCGCCAGGCAAAAAAAGTTCTCAATTCCCTTGTGGATGAACAGGAATTGGCTTACCAGGATCTATATGGCTCCACCTATGTGGCCCAAAATTTTTTAAAACCGGTTCGGGTTACAGACCATTTCTTCCTCAAGCCTCCGGCAAGAGAAAGCCAGGCAGGCCCCAATGATATAGATATTCTCATTGACCAGGGGATATCTTTTGGTTCAGGTCACCATCCCACCACCCGCCTATGTCTTGAGGCCATTGACACCACTTTTTTTTCGGCCCCGTCGATTGAGGTCACCCCAAATTTTATTGGGGCGGATATCGGAACAGGATCAGGGGTATTGGCCATAGCACTCTGCCTTGCAGGGATGGAGCACTGCAAAGCCTGGGAGATTGATCCCAATGCCGTGAGTGAAGCAAAAAAAAATGTGTCCGCAAATAATCTTTCCCATAAAATTTGTGTGATTGAAGATTATATGCCGGTGTGTGAGGCCCAATTTTCAGTCATAATCGCCAATTTAAGATTTCCCACCCTTAAGCAATTGTCCGGTCTTATCCAAAAAAATCTTTGCCAAAGGGGAGTGGTCATTCTATCCGGGATAAGACAATGGGAAAAAGAGGATTTGATAGCCCATTACGCAAAAATTGGATTTGCATTGGTCTGGCAGATGGATGAAAAAAATTGGTCTGGTCTGATCATGAAAAATGGGTTATGATCAACTTACTTTGACAGGCTGTTTTAATTAGACTTTTCCCAAGCCCAATAAAAATCAGGCACAACAAAAATGGTGGCTTCCATGTCTACTATTTTGAAAACAATCTGTGTGATTTTGTTTGCTGTGATTACAGGAATTATTCTATCAGGAGCCATGTATTCCTGGATCGATACCGAGGGCATCAAACACTTCAGCAATGTTTCACCTCCTGAAAATGGTGAAGCCCAACAGCTTATTGAAGAAAAATTTATTGTCCCCAAAGGGCATCAATTCAAGGTCGCTAAAATATTTGACGGTGATACAATCCAGGTGGAAGGCTTTGGACTGAAATTTACAATACGCCTGGTGGGCATAGACACCCCGGAACTAGGCAAAAAAGGGAAAAAGAGCCAACCCTACGGCCAGCAGGCAAAAAAAGAACTAACCCGGCTCATAAACAAAAAAACAATCTCCTTAAAGCAATATGGCACGGGTGGTTATAATCGGGTATTGGCAGAAATTTTTGTGGGTACAACCAATGTAAACCTTGAAATGGTCCGGTCTGGTCTGGCTGAAGTATATCGGGGAAAGCGGCCCAATGGATTTGATAAAAATCTCTATTTTCAAGCAGAAAAAATGGCAAAGCATTCCCTGAAAGGGATGTGGATTCAGGGGACTGCATATCAAAGTCCCGGGCAGTGGCGTAGAAAATTTTCTTTAAAATAGAACATCAACTTATCCTTGACAAAAGATGCCATCCTGATTAACGATGTCCCAATACACCTCGGGGGAAACAATGACATGTTCAAATTATCGAAAAATTATTAACTAATCTTGTTGACATTAAAAAGGAAAAAACCATGGGTTCAAATACCATATTAATCGTGGATGATGAAAAAGCTATTTTGCAGATGTTCACCCTGGCTTTTTCAAAAAAAGGATACCAGGTCAGGTCTGCTGAAAGTGGGGAAGAAGCCCTGGAAATAATAAAATCAGAAAAAATTCATGTCATATTCCTGGACTTGAATCTGCCGGGGATGAACGGAATTGAATTATGCCAGGCAATTAAAAAGGAAATGCCCATGGCGATTCTCTATGCCCTAACCGGCTATGCATCGCTTTTTGAATTATCTGACTGCCGGGATGCAGGGTTTGATGATTATTATAAAAAGCCGATAAGCATGTCTATTCTGCTTGAAGCGGCCAAGGCCGGGTTTGAAAAAATAGAACGCTGGCGTAATGCATGAATGCCAGCCACCATTATAAACAGCAAAAACAGGTTGTCAGAAATTATTGTATAAACTATTAAGGCGTAACCCAATGGTTACGCCTTAATAGTTTACAAATTTAATATATCTATCGGTTAAAATGGGATATCATCGTCTGGAATGGAATCCTGGCCGCCGGTCATACCCGGGCTGGTCTGGCCCTGAAAATTATTACTGTTGGGCCCTTGATTTCCCTGGGAAGGCGCATTACCGGATTGATATCCGCCCTGATTCCCTTGCTGTCCACCGCCCTGCTGGGTGTTTTGGTTGCCACCCTGCCTGCCGTCACCTGAACTGATAAAATTAAATTGATTCACTATGATATCGGTTGAGTATCTTGTGACACCGTCTTTTTCATATTGGCTGTAATTAATTTCACCTTCTATATAGAGCATGTGGCCCTTGCTGACATACTTGGTAATTAATTCGCCAGCCTTGTCAAAGGCTGTACAACGATGCCACTGTGTCACTTCCTGGCCGTTTTTCTGTTTTCTTGAAGTTGCAATGGAAAATTTACATACTGCAAGCCCGGACTGGGTGTATGATATTTCCGGATTTTGTCCGAGACGGCCTAGGATAATCGCTTTATTAACGCCAGCCATTTTATACTCCTCATATATTTTTATTAAATGTTGATAATTTTAGTCTATTAATATGCTCACAGGAAGAGCCAATTGTCAATTCTTTGTACACCTCATTTTCATGCTGAGAAGATTAACATTGACAATCTTAATCTTTGGAGTTATGTTGCTATTAAGGTAGCAACGTTTTGGAGGCAACTATGGAAAGCAAATCACGGTTAAAAGATCTGGGATTTTCCCAATATGAAGCCGCCTGTTATATGGCATTGGTTGGGAATCATCCCATCAATGGTTCCCAATTGAGCAAAATATCAGGAATCGCAAGGTCACGGATATATGATGTCCTGCGGAGCCTGATGTCCAAGGGATATGTGATTGAAGTCAATACGGGCCAGTATGCCCCCCTCCCATCGGATGAACTGATCCGGCGGCTAAAAAGAGGTTTTGATAAAAATATTACCGCCTTTGAAAAGGAAATTGCAAAAGCCTCCCAGAAAGAGGATTTTGAATATGTCTGGACCTTAACCGGTTATGACAATGTCATGGAAAAGGCCAAAGGAATGATAGAAGCGGCCCAAAAAGAGATCTATGTCAGGCTCTTTCCCGAGGCAGACAGGCATTTATCAGACTATTTAATAGCCGCAGAGAAAAGGGGAGTCAAAATTCGCTACATTGCCATGGGTAAAATTTCTGAAAAATTTGATATCCAAGTGACACATCCCGGCCATGAAAACCTTATAGAAACAATTGGCGGCAGATCCTTTGATATTATCACCGATAAAAAAGAAGCCCTGGTGGGGATATTTGAAGCCGGAAATGAAGACCAGGCCCCCATTAACTGGACAAGGAACCAATGGTTTATCATTGCCAACAGGGACAGTCTTCGCCATGATTTTTACCATTGTTTCCTGGAAAAAACCCTGGATCAAAACCAGGCACTCACAGACAAAGAAAAACAAATTTACGATATTATAAAAGCAGATAATTAAGGAGGTGCCCCATGACAGCCATGCGTAAAATACACTATTTTGATGGATTTTCAAATGAAAGTGACCATACGATTTTTAACCTGGAAGAGGATTTTGGTGCCCATCACTATGAGAGGATCAACCTGGTGGTCAGACATGCCAAGGGGTGCTGGTTAACCGATGACAAGGGGAAAAAATATCTGGACTGCCTGGCAGCCTATTCAGCAGCCAACCCGGGCCACCACCATCCCACCATCACCAATGCTGTTATGGACGCCCTCATCGGTAATTATGCCTCGGTCCTCTCCAATGTGGTTTATACCGATCCTCTTGGAATTTTTCTGTCCGAAGCCGCCAAGTTTGCTCCCCAGATGGGGCCCCGATTTGGTAACTACGGCAATAAGGTATTGCCCAAAAACGGGGGTGTTGAATCAGTTGAAACTGCCATCAAGGCCATGCGATACTATGGATTCAAAGAAAAGGGCATCCAGGACGGAAAACAGGAAATTATTGTTTTTAATAACAATTTCCATGGCCGTACCATTTCCGTGGTCTCTTTTTCCTCCAGCAAAAAATACAATGAAGGCTTTGGCCCCCTGACCCCTGGATTTGTCTCTGTTCCGTTCGGGGATATTGAAGCTGTGAAAAAGGCCATTTCCCCAAACACCTGCGGCATCCTGGTGGAACCCCTCCAGGGAGAAGGCGGCATGAAAATACCGCCCAAGGGATTTCTCAAAGGATTAAGAGATTTATCCGATGAAAATGATCTTCTCCTGGTCTGTGATGAAATCCAGGTGGGTATGGGCAGAACCGGAAAAAAATTCTGTTTTGAGCATGAAGATATTGTTCCAGACGGTGTGATTCTCGGAAAAGCCCTTTCCGGGGGGCTTGTTCCTCTGTCCGTATTTATCACCAACGCCAAAATCATGGACCTGGTTTTTTCCAAGGGCTCCGACGGGTCCACCTTTGGAGGCTATCCCCTGGCCTGTGTTGCAGGAGCGGCATCCCTCAAAGTATTTGAAGAAGAGCACCTGGCAGAACAGTCTGCCAAAAAGGGAAAAATCCTTAAAGAGCGCATTGAAAAAATTGCCGCCAAATCCCCCCATGTCAAAGAAGTCAGGGGAAAAGGGCTTTTCATCGGAATTGAGGTGATAAAGGGCAATGCCATGGAATTTTGCCAAAAACTGCTGGGCCTCGGCCTGATTGTCAATGACAGCCATGGTCATACCATCCGGATTTCCCCTCCTCTGGTCATCAATGATGAAGAAATGGATTTTCTGGTCGCCCAGCTTGAAAAAGTTTTGGTGGGATAGAAACCCTGGAATTTTAAACTTACAGCAAACAAACGGGGGTTTTAAAACCCCCGTTGCTATTTACTTTTGTAGCGGAATGTCCCATTTTTTCATGTACTTCCACACAGCAGTCCTACTTTTACCAATTCGTCTTCCAACTTCGGCTTTGTTCCAATTGCAATCATCAAGTAATTTGACTAGGGTTTCTTTTGTCAGATTTGTTACCGGGTTATTCATGTTCTCTCTTAAAGGCTGCCTGTTACTCATCCGTGAATAATCTTCTTGATAGGTATGGCCTTCCCTTATTTCAACCGGAAGATCATTTAATTGGATCACATCTGAACCGCAGAGAACAAAGGCATGTTCAATGGCATTGTCAAGTTCCCTGATATTTCCCGGCCAGGAATGCTCCCTTATTTTTTTCATTCCATCGGCATTTACACGGGTAATTTTTTTATTTTCCCTTTTGTTTCCATTTTGAATAAAATGGTTCACCAACAAAGGAATGTCATCCCGTCACTTTTTTAAAGGCGGAACATTTATGGGAAAAACTTTAAGCCTGTAAAAAAGATCCTCCCGGAATTTACCTTCATTGGTGAGATCGTAAAGATTTTTATGGGTGGCGGCAATAATTCTGATATCAATCTTTATTTTCTTTGAGTCCCCCACCCTTTCGATTTCCCTTTCCTGGAGCACCCTGAGCAATTTCACCTGCATATAGGGCGTAAGCTCACCAATTTCATCCAGAAAAATTGTGCCTTTATCAGCCTCCTCAAATCTGCCTTTCCGATCCCTGTGGGCTCCTGTAAAGGCACCTTTTACATGACCGAACAATTCACTTTCAAGCAGGGATTCGGAAAGAGCGGAACAATTAACCGTTATCATGGGATTTTCAGCATTGGGAGATTTATAATGGATGGCAGATGCAACCAATTCCTTTCCGGTTCCGCTTTCCCCCTGTATCAGGATATTGGCCCGGCTGTTGGAAGCAGCCCTGATGGCATCAAATACATTCTGCATAACAGCACTTTTCCCGATAATATTGCCAAGCCGATAAACATTCTTAAGCTTTTTCTGGGCTTCTTCAGCAGTCTTTTTTACTTTTTTAAGCTCGGTTAAGTCAGTAATGGTCTCTACAATCCCGAGTACCTGGCCGTCATCATCCTTGGCCAGCCTGGCATTTTTTATCACTGCAATATCATGACCGTCCCTGTGCCGGATAAAGCATTCCTTGGCTTCGGTTCTTCCATGCCTTATCACACCGCACTTTTTAATATTAGCAGGACATTCTTCTCCGAAACAGCGACTGCATTGCAGAAGGTCGCATTTTTTCCCTACGGCCTCCCGGGCAGGATAGCCGCTTATCTTTTCCATGGACCTGTTCCAGGATGTTATGATGCCATTATCATCAAGGGTAAACAACCCTTCAGCCATGGTATCAATAATCTGGTTTAAAAAGTGAACATTCCATAATTCATGGGTTTCCATATTGATTCCTTTCAACACCAAAAAACAGCATTATCTATCTGCCCAGAATAAGTAACGTTACCGTTACTGTCAAGTCCCATGATGATTTTAGTTATTGGTATCTACTTTTTATCAATCGGTTTTATCTGAGTATCTTTTTTGTCTGTCACCTGACAGGAATTTTTCATTCAGGTGGATATCCCCATTTTAGGCAGGATATACACCTGCAGCAAAACATACACACAAATAAATAGAACAATATAAACCATTTCTTTCATAAAACCACCTCTATAAATTATTAATTTAATTTAACCTTCCCGGGAATAGTAAGCAAAATACAGACCATTATCATCATAAATTAAAATTTGATGATAGATGGATTCTATAGGGCTTCTAAACAGTCAGCAAACAAAAATTTCATATAACCCGTAAAAATAACGTTACGTACCGTTACCGTTCTTGCCCAATACCGTTTTTTTAAGTAAAAAAGACACAAAACAAATCCAAAAACTTCAAAAATAATTAATTAACCCCTATTATTTCATTGTGTTAGCCCCATGGCCCAAAAATTCCATAACCATTCTGGCATAGTTTTTGAGTATACTTTTTAACTTAAACGTTTTCAGTAACAAAATTAAGGAGTATAGATTAAAATGGACACAAAACAATTTAAGACAAGTTTAAAAGACAAAATCGTTCTGGTTGACTTTGGTGCAACCTGGTGTGGGCCCTGCAAAGCCATGGAGCCCGTCATCAAGGACATGAAACAAAAATATGAAGGCAAAGCTTCCATCATTGAAATTAACATTGATGATCAAAGAAGTCTGGCAACAGATTATATGGTACAAAGCATACCCACTCTGATCATCTTTGATGATGCCCGGGAAATCAAAAGATTTGTTGGGCTTCAATCTGCGGCAACCATTGAACAAAGCCTGGATGAGGCTTTGGAAAACCACTGATAATAAATAAAATTTTATGGGAAATTTAAAATGGGATATTGCATAAATCACCCGGAAAGAGAGACCAGCTATCTGTGCATGAAACACAATTATTATCTTTGCGATGAATGTCTGGAGTGTCGGGACCCTGATATTTATTGTAAGTTTCGGTCATCTTGTCCCATTCATTTTATTTCCAAAAAAGGGTTTGAACCCGAAACCCAAAAATCTTCGCCTAAAGAATTTTCAGTCCTGTTCCAGCCGGATGATAAAAAAATCAAAGTTCCCGAAGGAACCAACCTGCTTGAGGCGGCCCAAAAGGCTGATATATATGTGAATGCCTCCTGCAATGGCAAAGGTTCCTGTGGAAAATGCAGGGTCATCCTTGAATCCGGAGTTGTGGAAAACAAAAACACCTCTTTGCTCAGCGATAAAGAAAAAGAAAGAGGATATATTCTTGCCTGTCAGTCAAAAGTAACGGGCGATATTGTTATTAAAATACCTGAAGAAACACTGGAAAAAAAGCTTAAGACCGCCGGAATGGGGGAAGAAGCCACAGCAAAGCTCTCAGGCCTTGTTACAGATATTGATCCCATTGTTAAAAAATATACGCTTAAGCTTGAACCTCCCACTCTTGAGGATACGGTCAGCGATCTTGACAGGTTAAAACGAAATCTTAAGCAGGCCGGATGCGAGACCTCTAAGATGAGTACAGGGATCAGGGTCATGAGACAATTGACCAAATCCGTCAGAGAGGATAATTGGAATGTGACGGCCTCTATACTCCAGAAAAAATGTTCCTCGGAAATTGTGGATGTCTGCCCTGCCCGGGAAAATGGCAGATCACTTGGCATGGCCGTTGACCTTGGGACCACTTCAATTGTTGTCTATATTGTTGATATGCAGACAGGAGAGGTGCTCAGTGCGGCCTCGGGTCACAACAGCCAGGCCTCATGCGGCGATGATGTAATCAACCGTATTGTCTGCTCTGAAAAAGACGGAATAACAAAATTAAAAAAGATGGCTCTTTCAACCATCAACAACCTTTCCCAAAGGGCCCTTGCTTCCCTTGACCAAACCCATAAAAACATTGAAAATATAACCATATCCGGGAATACAACCATGGTCCATCTTCTGCTGGGGATTGATGCCAGATATATCAGAAGAGAACCTTATATTCCGACCATCTCTGAATTTCCCATTATTAAAGCCGGAAATGTCGGATTAAAAGCCGCACACTATGCCGGTGTATTTGTTATGCCGGGACCTGCCGGTTATGTGGGTGGAGACATTGTATCAGGCGTTCTTTATACCGGCTTGCATAATAATACTGCATTAACCCTTTTCATTGATGTGGGTACCAATGGGGAAATAGTGTTTGGAAATAATGAATTTCTTATGACCGCAGCATGTTCAGCCGGCCCTGCTTTTGAAGGAGGGGGAATACGCTGGGGGATGCGGGCAGAAGACGGTGCCATTGAAAAAATCACACTTGACCCAGAAACCTTTGAACCCGAATTCATAACGGTTGAAAACAAAACCGCCCGGGGTATCTGCGGATCAGGGATGATTGATCTCTTGTCTGAAATGCTGATTAAAGGTGTTCTAGGCCAGGATGGTAAATTCAGAATAGACGAAAGCCATCCAAGGATGACAATCTTTAATGATGAACTGGCCTTTATACTTGAATTTGCAGAAAATATTGATGCAGAAGAGGATATTATATTTACTGAATCTGATATCAAAAGCCTGACCCTGAGCAAGGCAGCTGTTTATGCCGGTTTTACAGTCCTCATTGAAGAGATAGGCATGGATTTTTCAATGGTTGAGCAAATGATTATCACCGGGGGGTTTGGCCAATACCTTGACATTGAAAAGGCCATAACCATAGGACTGCTCCCGGACATTGAACGAGAAAAATTTAAATATATGGGAAACAGCTCCATTGCGGGTGCTTATATGGCTCTTCTTTCAAATACATACCGCCAGCAGGCCATACAGATATCAAACACAATGACCTATGTTGATTTCTCAAGCAACTCAAGGTTCATGGATGAATTTACAAAAGCCCAGTTCCTGCCCCATACCGATGCAAGATTATTTCCAAATGTTCACACAAACAATACAATAAAGGAATTCATATAATGTTGAAAACACTCTCTTATCTACAAAAAAATATGGTTTGGGCCATCCCTATTTCCATGCTGTTCGGATTGATCTACGGATATCTGTTTAATGCAACCCCCTTAAAACAATTCATTATCCCGGTAACATTTATCATGGTCTACCCAATGATGGTGACCTTAAGTGTAAAAACCGTCTTTAAAGGCCGTGATTATAAACTGCAATTAATAACCCAGGTTATCAATTTTATATTTGTTCCATTGCTTGTATTTTTCATTGGGAAGATATTTTTAACAGGTGCGGATCCCAAATTTGCTCTCTGGGCTGTGGGGTTATTTTTAATCGGTGTTCTGCCCACATCGGGAATGACTATTTCCTGGACAGGATTTGCCAAGGGGAACAAGGAAGCCGCCATTAAAATGGTTGTTTTCGGGCTTGTGATCGGGTCCCTTGCCGCCCCTATTTTCACAAAAATTTTTATGGGTGCGACCATTGAAGTGGATATGCTTCACATGTTCAAACAGATTGCAATTTTCGTATTCTTCCCTTTATTCATGGGTCTTATCACCCAATTTTTTGGAATGAAAAAATACGGCAAAAAAATATGGAATGAAAAAATCAAACCCCAATTCCCCCCATTTTCAGCACTTGGGGTGATCATGATTGCTTTTTTGGCCATGTCTTTGAAAGCCAAACATATAGTTGCCAATCCCGGGGATATCATCATCATTCTGATCCCTTTGGTAATTTTCTACCTCATCTCCTATATTCTATTAACCATAACAGGCCGGCTCTTGTTTAAAAGAGAAGATGCCATTGCCATGGTTTTTGGTGTTGTAATGCGGGATTTGTCCATTGCCCTTGCCATTGCCATGACAGCCTTTGGCAAAGAAGGAATGACCATTGCTCTTTTGATCTCCCTTGCCTATATTATCCAGATCCAGACTGCGGCATGGTATGTCAAATTTATTGATGTGATGTTTGGTAAACCAAAGATCAAAGCCGAAGAAGTTGTAGAAATTGAAAAAGTATCAGTGCCTGAATTTGAAAAAGTCACTTCAATGGTAGTTGATGTAAAAAAGATACTCTTTGCAACTGATCTGTCCCAAACAGCCAGACATGCCGTTAAATACGCATGCAGCATAGGAAACAAATACAACGCCCAGGTTCATGCCATCCATGTTGTTCCCGATGTATTGGATGAATACTCCTCGGGAACAGGGATTAACCTGTCAAGCTCAATGGATAAAAAGAAATGGGATGAATTTAACAAAAAAAATATTGAAACTGCAAAGGGTCTTATCCATGAAAGGATGAAACTCACCTCCCAAAAAGTTCTTGAAGAAATACCCCATTGTCCTCTTTCAGAAAATCGTACCATTGTTTTAGCCGGCAACCCGGTTGATCAAATCGTCAAGACTGCACAGGATAACAATTTCGACCTGATAATCATGGGAACCCACGGACATGGAAAATTTGAGGAAATGATGATAGGCAGCACCGCAAGTGGTGTTATTCTTAAATCCAAGGTGCCTGTGCTTGTTGCACGGCCCTCCTAGGAAAATTACCGACAGAACTCTTCTGTCAATAAAAATACGGCAATACATAAAAGATGCTGTGCAATGAAACCCATTGCACAGCATCTTTTATATTTTTATAAACTGCGAATAGTATTGATAAGTCCCTGAATATCTTTTCCATTTGGATGCCCTATTGCATTGTCGGCATCCTTTATCCACACCGGCGGTTCCGGTTTTTGTTTCACCTTTTCAAGAACCTTTGGGTTCACCTCACCCTGGCAGGTAAAAACACCTTTTATCTCTGCATCATTTTTAAGACCAATGGCATGATCTATTGCATTTTTAACATGGTCTGATCCTGCTGCCGCACCATGTGTCCCAAATAGGAATAGACAGTCGCCCTTCTCCAATTTTTCCAGATACTCGCTGGTTTTTGGATCTGGTTTTCCGGCCATCATCCAAAAGCCGACAAATGTCATATCATAACCTTGGGGTAAGGGGGCTTGGTCAACAGGAAAAATATCTTTTTCACCATCCAGGCTCTCGTAAATTGCATCGGCAAGTTTTTTCGTGTTGTCTGACTGGCTTGAATAAACAATCAATGATTTCATTTATCTTCCTCCGTTATTCAGTATTATAAGAGAACATCCCAGGTATCGCCTGTTTTTATACCTGATCATAATTAACAGCAAAATATATACCAATGAAATTTTAATCTCTAAAAACCCGGAATTTATTTAAAAATAATATCTAAAGGAGAGTAGGAGCTTTGCCTTATTAATTTTCTCACCATATTCGGTTTTATTTTCCCCTAAAAGAAATCCTGTTTTCAGGTCAATGGTGAAGTTTGTCAGGGGGGAATAAGTGATCTGGGGTGTTATGGATGCACTTTGATCATCCATGTTGTAAATAAAGGTGATTGCCGGAACAAAATATAAAATATCAAAAAGATCTTTTTGGGAAATCTTTAAATACAGATAATCTTTCATGGCAGCCTGCTGGTTATAGAAGGCTGAGTAAGTTCTGCTTTTTGAAATAGCTGCTGTGCTTGATGTCTCTAAATAGTGATCATACCCGTTTTCAATAAAAGAGAGATAATTTTCATATTCTCCGGCAGAATATCCTTGTCCATTGCGATAATATTCTAATATATAGGTCGTGTCTTGACTTGAAAGATACCGCAGACCTAACAGGAGATTAAAT
>DAOWDR010000120.1 GCA_030638935.1 Desulfobacteraceae bacterium
AGGATTCATCTGTATTGGAGGAATCCAGCACAAAGGCCTGGTGCTTTTCCTTTAAAAACTCCAGTATCCGGGATTTAGGCATGAAAATCAGGGGACGGATAAACCGGTTTTCCCGAACAGGCGGAATTCCGCTCAACCCCCTGGTACCTGATCCCCGCAACAGGTTCATGAGCACCTGTTCTGCATTGTCATCTAAGGTGTGGCCAGTGGCAATTTTTGTAAATCCCTTGGTGTCTGCTATTTTTGTAAAAAAAGCATATCTGGCATTACGGCCTGCTTCCTCAATTGAAAGTTGTTCTTTCTTTGCCAGGGCCCCAATATCCATTTTTTTGTTGAAAAAGGGCAGGGAAAACCGGCGGGCAAGATTTTCAGCAAATATTTCATCCCTTAGTGACTCCTCTCCCCGGAGGCCATGGTTCAGGTGGGCAATGCCAAGGGTGGTGAAGCTTATCTTTTTTTTCAGATAGAGGAGAACCCGCACCAGGGTCACCGAGTCCGGGCCTCCGGAAACACCGGCCAAAACAGCATCTTGTCTCTGGATCATGGCAAATTGGGAAATGGTCTCAAAAACTTCCCTGACAAAGGGATCTGTGGTGGCGTCGATCATTTGGGGCAGGCAAACAGGGGATAGGGGGATGGTTGCATCAGTCCTGCCCTGGCAGCATACTCAAAAAAGGTGGTCACGGCACAGGTTCCTTTTTCCCCGATATCCTTTGAAAACTCATTGACATAAAGTCCGATATGCTGCTGGATTACATCCTTCTCCATCTCCTGGGCATGTCCACGGATATAATCATCCCCCATGGTCGGGTGTAAAAAGCCATGGTCAATGGACTCCCGGATCAGGGTCTGGATTTCCAGGGCTGTGGCCGGGTCCATATCCCGTTTAACTGCAATACATCCCAGGGGTATGGGAAGGGATGTTTTGTCCTCCCACCACTGGCCCAGGTCGGCTTTCATCTCAAGGTTCATGTTTTGGTATACAAACCTGCCTTCATGGATGATCACCCCAAAGTCTGCTTTTTTTTCAATCACAGCCGGCATAACTTTTTCAAAGGGCATGGGGATAATAATTGTCTCAATTTCCGGGAACAGATCCTTTATATAGAATTTGAATAGATGATAGGCAGTGGTGCCAAGTCCTGGAACAGCGATCACTTGTTTGCCCTTATCATCCTTGCCCTTGTCATCCAGGGAGCGATTGGGAAGGGAAATGACCAGGGGGCCGCATCCTATCCCCAGGGCGGCACCGGTCCTCAGCAGGGCATATCTGTCCAGAAGATTTCCCAGGGCGGCAAAGGAGAGCTTGGTAATATCGTAGGCCCCTTTGGCCGCATTCTGGTTCAGGGTTTCCACATCTTCCAGGACAATGTTAAAGGCAAGCCCCCTGGTGGTAATCAAATTTTTGGCAATGCCTTTAAATATAAAGGTATCATTGGGGCAGCTTGAATAAGCTAAATCATATGCGTTTTTTTTGTTCATACCTGTATTAATATCAATTTTCCCGGGCTTAATGCAATGTGAATTTCACAATAGCCATCTTTGCCTATTGACCTATATAAGGAAGACCACATATATGATAACAATACACATGAGAAATACCTTTGGTGGAAAATGTCAGGGCAGAGGAGGGTCACACCATGCATGGATTTTACAGCCAGATTTTAAACATTGATCTGACAGCAAGAATCAGTGATATCCAACCCATAGAGACAAGGATATATGAAACCTATCTGGGCGGCAAAGGCCTTGCCACCTGGCTGCTCTTTGAGCGGAACCTAAAGGGTGTTGATCCATTGTCCCGGGACAACCATCTTATTTTTGCCACAGGGGCTGTCACCGGGGGCGTGACCTGGGGGGCTTCCCGGTACGGGATCTTTACCAAGTCTCCCCTCACCGGTCTCTATGCTGAATCCTATTCCGGGGGCAGGGTGCCCGAAGCCATCAGCGCCACCGGGTTTGATGCAATTGTAATCAAGGGAAAGGCAAGTGACTTGTCTGTGCTGGAGATCCATCCCAAAGGGGTGATTTTCCATGATGCAGCTGATCTTGCGGGAAAAGATACCTTTGAAACAGAAATTGCTGTAAAACAGAACTATGGCGGAAAAAAGGACAAGGGATGGAAGAGCGGAGTCGTTGTCATTGGCCCGGCAGCAGAAAATGGGGTGAACTTTTCCATCGTTAAAAATGACGGCTGGCGGTGTGCGGGGCG
>DAOWDR010000587.1 GCA_030638935.1 Desulfobacteraceae bacterium
ATGGCATTTTTCCATGCGAAGCACGTTCTGGGCTTCAACTCCAAAATTCTGGATATTGAACTCCTTTCCTGCTTCATTGAGCATCAGCCAGACAGACTTCATATAGGATGCCGGTACATGCAGCTCATAGGAAAGTTCGCCCACAAATCCCAGGCGCATGCCTCTGATATGAACAGTATCTCCAATTGTGAACTCTTTGTATTCCGAGAATCCAAAGGCTTCATTGGACAGATCGACATCCACTATTTTTTCAAGCACTTTTCTGGCATTTGGTCCGGACAGATTGATAACCCCCAGGGAATCGGTCAGGTTGACCATTGCAAAATCCCATCCGTCGTACCGGGTGTGGTATCTGAGCCACTCAACGGTTTGTCCTGCACGGCCCGTTGATGTGGTGAAATAATAATCATTCTCACCCTGTTTAACCACAACCCCATCATCTATCACACAGCCGTCGTCATTACACATGGCCGAGTATTTTACCCTGCCTTCCTTCACCTTGGACATGTCAGACACAAAAACCCGCTGAAGGGCCTTTAATGCATCGGGACCATGGATCCGAAATTTTCCCAGGGTAGACCCGTCAAGCACTCCCACATTGTTCCTGACATTTTCAATCTCTTTTTTGCAGGTGAAATCACTGGAAAAATAGCGGGCTCTCTGCCATACACCTATATTTCTGAAAACACCCCCGTCTTTTTTCTGCATTTCATCCATGGGGGTTATTTTGAACATGGTATGATTGGTACCGGCATAGGTTGAAATCAATGTGGGTACCAGGGGAGGCCTGACATTGGTAGGTCTGATGGAAACGTCGGGCAGGGCCTGGTATTTGGCCACATACAGGGGCAGGTTATGCCCGGGAATTCCGCCCTGGCCAGGTCCTAACCCGGTTGCAGTAAACCGCTTGATCAGCTCTGGAACGTCAAATCCCTTTCCAATGGCCTGTTTGATATTTTTAATGGTTGCATCTTCATCAAAACAGATAAAACTTTTCCGTCCCTTCACAGGAGCTGTGACAAGTTTTGTTCCCCTGACCGGTCCAGGAAGATTTTCCAGGGCTTTTTTGGCTTCCCCGATTTCCTGGATGGAGCCGCTTTCACAATCAAAGGCAGCCTTCATCCCGGCAAGTGTTCCGGAAGCTTCAACGGACAAAGGATCATTAAGTCCTAAAATCCGTCCTGCTGCATGCATTTTTTCCGGCATGGCATCCGGCAGAAAAAAGCCTGTGTAGTTATCATACTTGAGTGTTCCAAGGGCAACTGTAATATGACCGGTAACAGGCGTCATCCCGGCCGAGGCCACGATAAGATCACAGTTAAAAGTTTTTGAAATCTGGCCATCAACACTTGAAAGACTGACTTTCTTTACTACTTTTCGGCCATGGGCCTTTGTTGCCACCCACCCTTTAAGCAGGGTGATATTCTTATCCTGTATTTTTTTCAACAGGTCTGGATCCTGACCATCTTCCCTGATATCGGCAATGCATTCAATTGCAAGGCCAAGACCATGGAGTTCAAGGGCAGCTTCAAGACCCAGGTCATGCCCGATGCTGAAAACAGCCTTTTTCCCTGGTAACTGCCCATAGGTCTTTGCCATGCGCAATGCACAGCCAATCTGCATGACACCAGGTCTTTCATTATTATCAAAGATCAAGGGCCTTTCAATACATCCGGCAGCGGCAACAACACTTTTGGCTCTTATTTCAATATACCGCTCATCAAATACATCCTCTTTTCCCCCAATCTGGAACCCGGTTATAAGGTTATTATTATAGGTTCCAACGCAGGAGGTGTGGGTAAACAAACGGATATTATCCTTGGCCATCACCTCGTTTGCAAGATATTGGGCACGCTCACTAAGCGTCTGGCGGTCTTTATACTTGGTTGACCGATACTCAAAAAATCCGCCCAGCCAGGGACGGGACTCCATGAGGATAACCCTCAGCCCTTTTTCAGCGGCTGCAAGGGCTGCCATCATTCCCGAGGGCCCTCCGCCGATAACGCAGACATCTGTGTTAAGAAAAATTTCGTCAAATTTACCGGGCATTTCAAAATCAGGGCTGATTTTGCCGAGGCCGGCAGCTTTCCGAATCTGTTTCATGGCAAGGGGCCAGATCTTTGCGGGCTTATGCATGACATTATAATAAAATCCTGCCGGCATCATCCAGTCCATTTTGTCAAGAAAACCCATCATGTCATTTTCTGCAGAGCCTTTAACATTCTGCTCTTTTATGACCATACCGTCTTCAAGCAGGGTGTTTTCGCACCTGACATTGGGGATACCATCCACTTCCATGCAGGTGTTGCTGCATTCACCGTCAAGGCTGTAAAGTCCCCTTGGCCTGTGGTATTTCAAACTTCTGCCGAAGATTCTTACTCCGTTTGCGAACAAAGCGCTGGCAACGGTATCTCCCTTTGAGCCGTAATATTTTTTCCCTTTATAAATAAAGGCAAGTTTTTTTGCCGTATCCACTCTCAATGTCGGCAGATGATTAAGCCTGGTCATCGTTTTTGCCCTCCTGAACTTGCTTCTCAAGGTTCGTGGTCGTATCCCGGTGAATTTTAAACCATGATCCGCATCCATCTTTGTGAAACCACCACTCCTCCTGTACGCCTGCAACGCATTTGTTCATGTGCACATATTCGCACCAGGCTTCCGGAGTCAGATCCTTTTCCTCTGGTCTTGGACCTTTTTCCTCTCCGCCGTATTTGAATTCATACCCGTTTCTTTTCCCGCAAATTGGGCATGTGATTGTTAATGCCATTTTCTTTTCTCCTTATGCCTAATTGCCGGCTAATTATCTGGGCTGTAATTCACAAGCGCTGCGGTTTCACCCATGAGCTTGTGCTCTTGATATCGTTTCAGAGCAAAGGGTTTGAGCATATCAGGGCAGCTGTTGGTTGCCATGAACTGCGCCATATGTTTACCCACTGCTGAACAGGATTTAAATCCGAAATAGCCCCAGCCGCAGTCCATGAAAAATCCTTCGACCTGCTCGTTTCCATCCATGATGGGTGCCATATCCGGTGTCATATCAGCCAGGCCTCCCCAGATTCTCATGAACCGAACCCCCTTTAAACAGGGTAGAAATTCAGACAGAGCTTCGGCCTGGTGCTTAATGTAGTGGGCAGTATTCAAGGTGGTATAATTGGGCCATGGGTCCATATGTGCGCCGGTTGCAATTTCACCTTTCAGGGTCTGGTTGGCATAACAATGGTATGCACCCGATGAAACCACATGATCCAGCACAGGTTTTAAGGGCTGGGTCACCATTGCCTGGATGGTCAAAACGCTGATGGGAAGTTTTATGCCCAGCATGTCATAGATCAGGGCTGCCGAATAACCACCGGCTGAAATCAACACCTGCTTGGTATTGATGGTTCCCCGGCTAGTGGTAACCGAGGTTACCTTGCCGTTTTGGGTACCAATCCCTAAGGCTTCTGTCTGCTGGTGAATCTCAACACCTCTTTTGGCTGCACCTCTGGCAAGCCCCCATACCACTGCATCATGGCGGACAACGCCGCCGGGCGGGTGAAACATGGCCCCATGAATGGGAAAGGTAATATCCTCTGAAATATTCAAAGCAGGAACCAGTTCTTTTGCCTCTTTTGCATCGATGAGATGACTTTCCACTCCATGGAACTGGGCTGTGGCTATGGTCATCCTTGCGGCTTTCATCGCCGCCTCAGAGTGCATCAGATTGAGGTTACCACAATTGTTAAACATTAAATTGTAATCCAGCTCCTTGGTAAGAACCGGCCAGAGATCAAGCGCTTCTTTATAAAGGGGAACATTATGCTGGGTTCGCTGATTGGCGCGAACAATAGCAGTATTCCTTCCGGCACCACCGTATCCGATATAGTTTTTCTCTATAATCGCAATATCAGTGATACCATGCTCCTTTGCAAGATAATAAGCAGTTGCCAGGCTGTGAAGGCCGCCACCTATTAACACCACATCATAACTTGATTTAAGCTTGGTCTTTTTTCCCCACATGGGTTTGTTTTTCAGAAACATTGGCTTTCTCTTAAAATTATGGATTATTGTCAAATTAGTATAGATCCATTTACATGATTACTCTTTGAAGTGAATTATGTCAAGCATATTTTAATAAAATGAAATGATTTCTTTCATCCTGCCTTGACAAGCCCGCTCCCATACTATAGATTTAATATAAAATTAGGTAATTAGAATTATTTTGCAACCATATTTTTTAGGACACAAAAATATTAATAGGCCAGATATATTATGAATGATCCCGCATCACATCCTGTCATCAACGACATTTCAAATAAGCTTGACTCCCTGACGCCAAAGGCCCAGACCCTTGGTACATATATCATACAAAACCCTGAAAAAGCTGTTTTCATGACCACAAAAGAGCTGGCTGAAACCTGTGAAATCAGCGAAGCCACCGTGGTTAGATTTGTCAGCACCCTTGGATACAAGGGGTACTCCAATTTCCAGGAGGCTCTGAAGGATTTCATCAACACAGGGCTTTCCCTTCCTGAAAGAGCCGCCATCAAAGGTATAAAGGAACAAGGAACAGATCGGCTTCACATGTGTATCCTGGAAGAACTGAACAACCTGAAATATCTCTATGAAAATATCAACATCGAAACAATGAATAAATTTGTTGACCACCTTGAAAAGAGCGATTCAGTATACGTGGTCGGATCAAGGCTGTCCTATACATTTGCATATTATCTGGGCTGGTCCCTGACCAAAATCAGAAAGGGGATTCACATTATCAAGGGCAGTGACAGCGCCTCCCTTGACATGCTCACCAATGCCCGGTCCGACAGCCTGGTGATTCTGACAGCCACCACAAGGTATCCCAATGAACTGCTCAAATTAAGCAAGATGATCCGCCGCAGCAACCACACCCTGCTCACAATGACAGACAGCAATCTTGCTCCCATGATCCAATTTGCAGACCTGTCCCTTGTGGTTCCCTCTTTGTCCATCCCTTTCATAGGCAATGTATCAGGCATGCTGACAGCGATCCAGTATATTGTCCAGGAACTGGCCAGCCGGAAAGGAGAGGAGTTGGCAGAGTACCAGAAACAATTGGAACAGGTTTACCTGGAAAACGATATTCTGTTTAACCTTGATCCAAAATAAAAAACAATACGGGATTTGCAATGGTTCACAATTTATTGTACTGTTACTTGAATTGACCGGGATACCGACAGGATTCCGGTGGTTTTAAGCTTTGTGCAAGATGGGGGAATATGGCAAGTATTCTTTCTGATTTAAATATCAAAATATAATCCTACCGGTCTCTATTTTAAATAGGTATTTTGTAATGGTCTCAAGGTTTCTATGGTTTGTGCTTTTATTGATGTTTCCCCTATCCGCCTTTGGAGAGGAAGAGGCTTTAAGGTTGTTGATTTGGGAAGGACACGCTCCGGGACAACGCCTCCTGGAATTTGAAAAACAAATTGAAACAAAATATAAGCGTAAGATAAAACTTGAAATCAATTACGTTGTCGGCTCTGACGATTTCTATGATTCCGTAAGAAAAAAGAGTGTTGATCTGGTTATGATGACACATCATCATTTCAAGGATAAGCGCTTCAATTATATCAAAAACAAACTTCTGCTGCCGCTTGATTTAAAAAACATACCAAATTTTAAACATGTGATACCAGCCCTTAAGAAGGCGGATCATTTGTACCATGGCGGCAAGGTCTATGCCTCGCCGGTCAGTCAGGGGCCCTATGGCCTCATATTTAACACGGCCCTGGTGAAAGACGCCCCCCAGAGCTGGAACATATTCTGGGATCCAAGTTTCAAAGGAAAATATGCCATCGGAGCAAATGAATACATATACAATGCCAACATCGCCGCACTGGCCCTGGGATATCCCAGGGAATCCATCAACAGCTTTGATAAATTAAACAACAAAGAGTTCAAAAAAAAATTAAGACAACTGGCTGTCAATGCCCATTCTTTCTGGATTGGTGTGGATAAACCCAATGATCTTACAAATATGACCATTGCAACATCATGGGGAGATTCCCTAGATCCGCTTAATAACAGAGGCGAACCATGGAAAATGGCTGAGCCTGCTGAAGGAATGCCCTGCTGGATCGATAACTATGCCATCACCTGGGCTTTGGCAGATAAGCCATTTCTCAAAAAAATAGCCGAGGAGTACATCAACGGCACACTTTCCATTGATTATCAGATAGAACATATTATGCGCCATATGTCACTCACCCCCATAATAACAAATTTCAGCAATATGTTGACACCGGAAGAAAAAGAACGCCTGCACCTTGGGACCCCAAATTTCTTCAGCAAAAACCGAATTTTGCAATACACTTACTCAAAAAGAGACCGAAACGGACTGGCCCTTTTGTGGAAAGAAGCCATGGAGGGAATACCAATCGGGAGAAGCGACGACTAATGGCTGCCGGGACTAGAATATCCTTAAAGGATTCCATTGCAACCAGGATGCTGCTGGTAATACTTGGCCTTTACCTTTTGGTTGCCATGACCGTCACAATGAGTCATGTCCTGGTGGAATACAAGTATCAAAAAGAAAATATCATCCAGGACCTGGAGGATATTGAGCAGGCTTTTGAGAATGGACTGGCAGTTAGTCTCTGGGGACTGGACCAGCAGGCACTGAAAGCTTCGGTTGAAGGTATGC
>DAOWDR010000171.1 GCA_030638935.1 Desulfobacteraceae bacterium
ATTCTTCAATTTTGCTGACCATGCCTTTGATATTAATCAGGGGGTGACGCTGGAAAACAGTGGGAAGTCCATAGGTAAGGCTGCATACCATGCATTTCCCAGGCCGCTGGGTCAGGTTAAAGCCAAGCACAATCTGGTCCGATGCAGCAGAGATACATTCCAGCCTTATATCATAGGCGCCCTCTGATGCATCCCCGTATAAGGCCTCAAAAAACTGATCGCTTTTTTCCGGGGGCAAAAGGCTGTCCAAAAAATCCTGGGTGGCTATTTTTTCTAAACAGGCCTGATTCATTATGATCACCTATCCTTATGTTCGCTTAAGTGTCAAACCATGAATTTCTTTTCTATTAAACCTGCCCGGGAAAATCAAGTATAAAAAATGGAGGGAGGGAGAAATCACAAATAAAGTAAAAAAAGAACACTAGGTATAGGTTATAATGCCTTTATCTTAATTTTCCGGCATCAAATTTAACAGCCGCCCACTTTTCAATCATATCTGAAAGTGCCTGGGGTTTAACAGGCTTTGAAAGATAGTCATTCATACCGGATTCCAGGCATTTTTCCCGATCCCCTTTCATTGCGTTGGCTGTCATGGCAACCACTATAACCTTGTGATCAATTACCTTGGATTTTGGATTCCTGATTTCACCCGTTGCCTCGTAGCCATCCATCTCCGGCATCTGGCAATCCATCAATACAATATTATAGGGGACAATTTCCATGGCCTTGGTCGCTTCCTTTCCATTGGCAACTGCATCGGCAGTATATCCCAATTTCTTCAAAATATTTAAGGCTACTTTTTGGTTGATAATGTTGTCTTCGGCCAGCAGGATGCGAACCCTGAGTTTTTGATTTTCAACAAGGGCATGCCGGGTAATAATAGGGATAGGCCCATTCCTGTCCGCTCCCTGCTGTATACCGGCAACAACGGCAAGGCAGTCATAGAGTTGTGACAATTTGACAGGTTTCTGCAGATAGGCGGCAAACCCGATTTTTTCCAATCGCTTGGTATCACCGCGCTTGCCAATTGAGGTCATCATTATAAGTGCGGTATTTTTCAAATCAGGATTTTGCTTGATCTTTGTTCCAAGTGTCGCCCCGTCCATCTCCGGCATCTGCATGTCTATGATTGCAATCTCAAAAGGATTTTTATCCATCACGGCACCCTTAAGTTTTTCTAAAGCCTGGTCTCCTCCCGGGGTTTCTTCATATAGACATTCCCATAACTTTAGCTGCTCCCTCAGCACATAACGATTTGTTGTATTATCATCAACTATCAGGATGCGTTTTCCCCTGATATCCTCGGGCAGAGCCCTTGTCTTTTCTTCACCCCGGGGCTGTTTTTTAAAAACTGCCGTAAACCAGAACATAGCACCTTTGCCCTCTTCACTCTCCACACCTATCCGGCCGCCCATGGCCTCTGCAAGCTGTTTTGATATTGTCAAACCCAATCCTGTTCCACCGAACTTACGGGTTGTGGAACTGTCGACCTGTGAAAAGGATTGAAAAAGACGGTTCATGCGATCCTTTGGAATACCGATCCCTGTATCTGTAATGCTGAATCGAATGGTTGCATGGGTTGGATTTTCATCATCAAGGGAGGTGTGAACAGCCACTTCGTCCTTTTGGGTAAATTTAATTGAATTGCCCACAAGGTTTATCAGTATCTGGCGCAACCGCCCCGGATCTCCATTTAAGAGCGATGGAACTTCATGGTGAATCATATTGATAAATTCCAGATCCTTTTCATGGGCCTTGACTGCTATGAGATCGCAGGCCTCATCCAAGGTGACCCTCAAATCAAAATCAATATTTTCAAGGTCAAGCTTGCCCGCTTCAATTTTAGAATAATCAAGAATATCATTGATTATATCCAGCAAGGAATCACCGCTGCTTCGAATGGTTTCGGTAAAATCCCGCTGTTCCCCTGTCAATTTTGTTCCCAAAAGAAGGCCGGTCATGCCGATGACACCGTTCATGGGTGTCCTGATCTCATGACTCATATTGGCTAAAAATTCGCTTTTGGCAATGTTGGCCATTTCTGCCCGGGCTGTCTGTTCTTCAAGAAGTGTATTGGTTTCTTGCAACTTTTCATCCCCCAGCCTGCGCTCTTCAATCTCAGCCTGCAGGGATAGAGAGGTTTTTTTTATATTCCTGTTAAGTCCTGAAATAAAGACAACGGCTCCTAAAACAGCGATAAACAAAATGACAATTGCCAGTATCCATGGCCAATACTTTTTTGTAACACCGGCAAGTGTTATCTTCCCATAATCCTTATAAGGACCCAGCCTCAACTCTTTAAGGCAATCATGCACCGGTTGATAGTTCAAGGGAATTGTCCAGCCGGCACAGCTTGCCGCATTTGCCGCATCGGAATCTTCAGGCATATTAATCAATGCCACAGCAACCTTTTCCGCCAGGTCATTGGAGATATGCTTGAGTTTGGAAAAGGGCCATTCAGGATATTTTCGGGTGGAATGCAGGAAGGGCATATGGAATTGTCTCCCCCCGTGTTCATGGATTATATTAAATTCATCCATACGGATCTTATCTTCAGCCTGCATTCGTTCAAGAGTGCCGGTTCGAACGGTTCCCCCATCAATTTTCCCCTCTCTAACCTGGAAGACCACAGCATCATGGGTTCCTGCGAAAAGGAGTGAACCAAACTCCCTAGGATCTATTCCTGCTTCTTTAAACTCTCTTAAAGCGGTTCTCCAGCCGCCAAAAGAAGTCTTTTTGACTGCCATGAACGTTTTTCCCCTAAGATCACTGAGACGGCGGATATCTTTTCGTGTTTTTTTACAAAATATCACCCCACCGAATGTTGTTGATACAATATTTTGAATCTTATTTTTTAATGTAGCTATTCGGGTGATGCCGTTCCTGCTTTCCAGTTCCACATAAAATGAAGGGTTGGACAAGATGAAATCAACTTTAGCGGTTTCAACGGCAGGGTAAACATCATCAAAATCAAGGGGTAAGATTATAAAGGTTTTCCCGGGAATTTTGCCGGTTAAATATTTGGCTGTTGAAGACCATTTTTCCAGGCAACGCCCAGGGCCTCCCTTTGCCAAAACACCAATTTTTATTGTTGAATCTTCAGCAAATGCAAAACCTGTAACCATAAAGATGGAGATAAGAACAAAAATAATTTTTTTACTCTTTAATATGATAAAATTTTCCATGCTTTTATGGGTTTAATTTTCATCCAGCGCTTTTCTGACAATTTTAGCCAGTTCTTCCCTGGAAAAAGGTTTTTGAATAAAGTGTACCCCCTTCGCAAGAACGCCCTGGTGGGAAATGGCATCTGCCGTGTATCCGGACATGAAGATGCAGTTTAAACCAGGGCAAATGGATTGTAATTGTTCTGCCAGGTCAGGTCCGTTCATTTTGGGCATGACCACATCGGTGATGAGCAGATGAATTTTGCCGGCATACTCCCTGACAATCCCAATGGCCTTTTCAGGTGCAATAGAAGTCAACAGGGTGTAATCCAGTCCTTTTAACATTTTTTCCATGATGCTTAAAATTTCGGAATCATCTTCCACCACAAGGATGGTCTCACCCCGGCCTAACAGGATTTTGTCTCTGATATCTTCTTGGGCCTCGACGGTAGTGGCTTCATGCCTTGGCAGATAGATCCTGATGTTTGTTCCCCTGTCAGGTTCACTGTAAACCTTGACAAAACCATTGTTCTGCTTGACGATGCCGTAGACCATGGCCAGGCCGAGACCTGTGCCCTTATCCACATCCTTTGTGGTAAAAAACGGTTCAAAAATATTATCCAATATTTTTTTGTCCATGCCGCAGCCATTATCGCCCACGGACAAAAGAACAAACTTGCCTGGAACAAAACCCGGATTATCCAGGCAATAGGCTTGGTCAAGGGTTATGGTGGTGGTTTCAATGGTGACCTTGCCCACCCCTTCGATGGCATCCCTGGCATTAACGCAGAGGTTGGCCAGAATCTGGTCTAACTGGGAGGGGTCCATTTTGACAGACCAGAGACCCGAACCTGGCAGCCAGGCAAGATTAATATCCTCACCAATGAGACGTCGAAGCATTTTGAGCATACTTTCCACATTGTCGTTCAGGTCAAGTACCTTTGGGGCTATGGTCTGCTTCCGGGCAAAGGCCAGCAGCTGCCGGGTGATGTTTGCTGCACGTTTTGCAGCCATGAGGATATCATCGAAATATTCACGGAGCTGTTCTTTAGTGTCCAGACCATCCATGGCCAATTCAGCGGTGCTCATGATCACGCTGAGGGCATTATTGAAATCATGGGCCACCCCCCCCAGCCAGCCGTCCCACGGATTCCATTTTTTGGGCCTGGCGAAATTGTTCCTCCATTTCCCTGGACTCGGTTATATCGTCAAACATGATAAGAAGATGGGGGGTGTCTGCAATATTGATCGGTACTAAATGTATGTCAAGGACACAGGCTTTTCCAAATGTTGATACAATTTGTACTTCATGGCGTTTTTTCTGGTTTTCCCGGATGGTGCCCAAAGCCATATCATACAGCCCGCTCTTTTTCCAGGAATCCAATTGATGGTAATTTTGCTCTAAAACCTGGGCCTTTGTTGCTCCAACCAGATCTGCTGCCATCTGATTGGCAGAGATACAATCTCCAAGCTCATTGTAAATTGAAATTCCCACAGGAGATGAATCAATTATGTCCTCATTGAGCTGAAAGGCTGATCGAAGCTCATCCGCCGACCTCTTTTGTGCAGTAATATCCCTGTTATTGCCCCGGCGGCCCAAATACCTGCCCTGGTCGTCGTAAACCGGGGTGCAATTATGCTCCAGCCAGACTTCCCGGCCCTCCTTGGTAAGAATCGGAAATTGTGATGAAAAGACCGGTGTCTCTTTATTGCTTTCATCATTGTAATGGTGGTGTACTTTTTCAGCATAATCGGGTTTGACCATTTTTAACACTAGCATGGGATCGGACAAAAATTCTTCAGGGCTGTAACCTGTAATCCGTTCACATGAGGGCGATAAATAAATAAATTTTCCGTCCGGGTCAACCCAATATTCCCAGTCATAGGTATGATCGGCCAGGAGGCGAAATCTTGCTTCGCTTTCCCGCAAGTCCTCTTTGAGTTTATCATACAACTCTTTTTTTAAATAATGGAATTCAAGGCTCATCTTTAATTCCTCTATACTCTTTGATATTTTTGAATCTTGGATACCCAGGGTGGAATATTTGCCTTATTTCGCAAACCCGCAAACCTATAAAATCACCAGAATACTACTAAAATTCAGGATAATTTATCTGGAATAAGAATACAATAAATCATAACCCAAAGCAAATTTAATTCCATACCCGAATTTTTTCTTTATAAAAATCAGGGTAAATGATCTATTTTTTTTCCTTATTTCATGGTAGGGCTTTTCCCATGGAAACAAAATTATCCATCATAATTCCTGTGTACAGGGAAGCCGCCCTTATATCCGGTACCATCCAGGCCCTTTTGGATCTAAAAAATTTTTTCCCCTTTGAAATTATTGTATCCGACGGTGAGAAAGACCTGTCAACCCTGAACCATCTTAAAAAAAATAAACCCATATCCAACAGCCACCGGGTCAGGCTGATATCCTCTCCCAAAGGCAGGGGATTCCAGTTGAATGCCGGAGCCAAAGCGGCTAGCGGAGAGTTGCTCTTTTTCCTCCATGCCGATACCAGAATTGATCAAAAAGGAATGGACCTGATGATAAAAACATGGCAGGGCCATGGGGGTCCTTTTTTTTGCGGTGCATTTGATCTTCACATTGATTCTGAAAAAAAAGTCTTCCGAATGATTGAGAAAATTGCTTCCGCCCGTTCACGGTTCACAAAGATTCCCTATGGAGACCAGGGAATCTTTATGTCACGGCAATTGTTTGATAAAATCGACGGGTTTCCAAATATCCCCATTATGGAAGATGTGGGTATGATGTCAAAAATAAAAAAAAATGGTGTTAACCCGATTTTTCTTCCCCATCCCATTGCCACATCTGCCCGGCGATGGAAAGACCAGGGAATTTTATTCACCACTTTCAGAAACTGGCTACTGATCTGTCTATATATCCTTGGTGTTCCCCCAAGGGTGCTGACAAAATATTATTAGAACCCTTTGGAATAACTATCCAAAATCAGAATCAAACCGGGAATTATTCTCCTGAAAAAGCTGAAGATCTTCCAGGGTATCAATATCCTGCAAAACAGGTAAAATGCCCGGGGACAGACCGGCTACCTTACATTTTTCAATGGTGGCTGAAAACACGGAGTCCGTCCCCCATTCGATTTGGCGAAAAATATCGGGACAGAACCCGTCCCTCTGGAATCCAATGAGCCAATATCCCCCGTCAAGGCTGGGGCCGATGACTACCTTACTTTGACTGAGCAAATCAAAGGCCGCCAACAGATGGCGGGCACTGATATCAGGGACATCAGTGCCCACCAGAATGGCTTTTTGGATTCCCTGGTCAAAGACCCGGGACAGACCATTGCACATACGCCGGCCCAAATCATCCCCCTGCTGGGGCATATAGGTATGATCCAGCCCCAGCCAGTCTTCAACAATCCCCTGTTTGTCTTCCGGAAAAAAACAGATTCTGTGATCCATGCCCGACTTTTCAACTGTTGACAGGGTTTTTTGCGCAAAGGTCTTGTATAAAAAAAGAGCTTTTTCCTCCCCTATATCCCGGGCAAGGCGGGTTTTCACCCGCCCTTTTTCAGGTGCCCTTAAAAAAACAAGAATAGTTTCTTTATTTTTCTGATCCAATAGGATAGTCCATTCCCTTCCCGGCATAAATACCCCCGGGAAAACGATACACGTTTTTGTATCCCAGTTTTTTGGCCCACATGGCCCCGTTATTACTCCTGGTACACTTACAAAACCGCAGTATACCACAATCAGCCTGTCCTTGTCAGGCCCGGGAAAATTTGTAAACTTTTTAATTGTTTAATTTTTATTTTTCAGTAAAACCAATAAATTGAATCGCCCCGGGATTTATGATAAGGATAAGAATCTATAAGTTTTTGCTCAAAAAAAAAGGAGACCCCATGCCCATACGATACAAATTAGGACTCATTGCCGGCGGATTGTCATCCATTATCCTGTTCATGTTTGTTGTGACCTGGTACACCACAACTGCCCAGAAAACAGACGGACTTTTAATCAACCTGGCAGGCAGACAGCGGATGCTGTCCCAGAAGATGTCAAAGGAAATCTTAATGTTTTCTGTTGCCCCCGGGAAAAATGATTCCGGAGCAACCGATGTCAAAAACACCATGCAGGTGTTTGAGATCACCCTGATGGCCCTGCTCAATTCAGGGAAAGCCCCCATGTCCCTTAACCTGTCAGAGGTCATGGCTAATTGCCCCAAGGCAGAAGAGCCTGCCCATACTCAACTTTTAAAAGTGCAGGACCTGTGGACTGCATTTTCCCAACGCATGGATCAGGTTATTTCAGGTACGGGGGACGATGAAAAAAATCTTGAATTCATTAATCAAAACAATTTAGCTCTTTTAAAGGAGATGAACACAGCCGTGGGCATGCTCCAGAAGATATCTGAAAAAAAAATACAGAATCTGCTCTTGTTTCAGACAATCTGTCTTGTTGCCGGTATCCTCCTGATGATTCTTAGTGTGATCCAGATCTACGGTATTGTTAAACAATTGATGGAAGCGGCCGCCAATGCTGTGGAAATGAGCAAGGGAGATCTGACCAAACGGTTCAGATCCGAAAATAAAAACGGAAAAAACCGCAACGAAATGGAGTTTTTAGGACATAATCTAAACATATTTGCCACCTCCCTCCAGGATAGTATTCGCCAGATAAGCACCCAGGCCAACTCCTTGAATGATTCTTCCACTGACATGACCCGGGTGGCCCAGGAACTAACTGCTGAATCAAAAATTTCCGATGGAAAAACCCGGAGTGTTGCCCAGAATGCAGAGCAAATGAGTGAAGACATGAACGCCGTTGCCGCAGCAATGGAAGAGCTCACCACCAATACCCGGCAGATTGCCGATTCCACAACCAGGATGAATACAACCATTAAAGAGATATCCCAGGGCACTGAAAAGGCCGGTCAAATTTCGGAAAAGGCAGTTGCAAAAGTGGACTCGGCTTCCTCCCGGGTGGATGACCTGGGCAATGCCGCCCAAAAAATCGGCCTGGTATCTGAAACCATCAATGA
>DAOWDR010000131.1 GCA_030638935.1 Desulfobacteraceae bacterium
ACTAATTTTTCCAAGGTACCAGCCCTCCTTGAGATCATCAGGAACCAGCCCACCCCTTATTTTAAAATCAGTGAAATTAAAACCCCAGGTCTCTTTGAGCAAACAGACCAGGATACTTTAAAATTTACCCATCAGCTTACTGCCGGCTCCAAGGCTGAAATCCGATACAAGGTCACCTCATTTAAAGGAGAACGAAGATGGCAGCAATAAAAAGAACCACCCCATATGTCCAATATATCTTGTTTGGCCTTGTTCTCCTGGTGGTGACAGCCCCCCAAATTTTTGCAAGAACCAGCCTGGTCACCCTGCCCCATCGGGAAGCGGTTGCCATCCGCCTGGCCGAGCAGAATGCTACCCTTGTCCAGGAAAAACGGGTCCTCACCTTGAAAAAAGGGGTGAACCAGATCGATTTTTCCTGGCAGAATGTTTCCATAGACCCTTCCAGCATTACCCTGACCCCCCTTTCTTCGCCAGACCAGATCCGATTACTCTCGGTCTCCTATCCCCCCAATGAGGAAACGCTCATCTGGGAACTTTACAGCAGCAAATCCCTGGAACAGCCTGTCATCATTTCCTACCTGCTGTCGGGCATTGATCGCCTGGTAACCCATGAAGCCATGGCTGATCAAAAAGAAAAACACCTGGATTTAAAATCTTTTCTGGTCCTGAGAAATTTTTCCGGGGAAAATTTCATCCAGACCCAAATCCACCTGGATGAAGGCCCTAACTTCAACACCTCTGTCAGCCATTTGGAAACCAAACGCATCCTCTATTTTGAAAAACAAAATATCCCCATCACCAAGGTTTATACCTGGGATGCCCAAAAATTACCCCATGACCCGGAGAAAGCCGGTAAAAGCATTGGTATTCCCACGGGATATGAAATCAAAAACACCCTGGAATCCGGCCTTGGCACCCAGAATCTTGCCCAGGGCAAAGCCAGGGTCTTCCAGGCGGACGGTCAGAAGACCACGATCTTTTCAGGGGAAGACGATCTTTCATACCTGCCAGTGGGCGACAAGGCTCTTCTCCAAACAGGGGACAGCCGGGATATCCTGGTCACACGCCGCACCATGGACACAAAGTAGACAAATATCCGAAAAAACGACAAAGGTAAAACCCAGGTCTATGACGAGATCCTGATGGTTCAGTTTAAAATTCAAAATTTTAAAGACAGCCCTTTGACCCTCTCTTTGATTGACCATATCCAGGGAGAGTGGGAACCCATTGATATGGGCCACCCCTATACAAGGAAAGACCACAAGACCCTGGTTTTTGAGATCCCCCTTGGAGCAAAGGAAAAGAAAATCCTGAACCTCAAGTATAAAGTTAAGAACATATTTATTGAAAAGTTCCGGCAATTCAACCGGGTGTCAAATTAGGGAAATTATGTTCACAAAAACATTGTTCCCGTGGATGGATCGAGTTTAAGGCATTAAATAACAACTTCCACCAACTATTGAATATTAATCTGGTATTTGCTATTAGATTCCAAATAATTGTTTTGGAATTATTGGTTTGTAAAATTTACCATATTTAAATAACTCATATTATACAAAGATTAAAAAGGAGAACCAACAAATGAAAAAGAACCCCAGACTGATTTCCCTATTGGCAACCCTGCTAATTGGCCTATGCCTCCATGCATCATACGCATTGGCAGAAAGTAATTCCCCCACACAAGTGGTAAAAGACTTTGCCAAAGCTTATTATATGCTTGATCCCTCAATGGCGGATTATCTCAGCCAGGATGCCCTGATAAATGAAAATGAAGTGGACATGGTGGAACTTTATCTCAGGTTACAGGAGGCTGACGCCTACAGCAGGGGATATAAAACAAGCTATTTGCAGATGAAACCCATCCTCATGAAAACCACGGTATTAAGCATGGATGATTCATCTGCCCAAATCCAGATTGAGGCCACTACCATCCGCAGTATCAACCCATTGTATCGTATTGTGGGATTTGTTTTTGGATTACTTGAAGAGCATGAAGTTCAAGACACCATTGCTGTTGTCAACGAAGACGGGGTATGGAAAATAGGCCCGGGCGCCTTTAACCTTCCCATCTAAGGACCGCAAATGAAATAAGTTGAGCAGAAATAGCGGTCCTAAGCCTTTATTTTTTTCAAAAGCCCTGTTTGCCTGGTATTATCCCAAGGCAAACAGGGCTTTTTTTATGAAATTTTGCCCCTCTTTAAAAATTCCATAACCCCTTTCCCCTATTGAAGTTGCCAATATTGCAGTGGCCATTATCATCCAAATGGCTGAAATCACCCAATTTGGCTACCCGCAAATGGTTGATATCAAACTATTTAAAAATTTCCATTTTTCCCAGTACAAATCAACCATGTGCACCAGACACAATAAGAGCCTCAATTTATTGATCTTATGGGATAAAATTGATGTTGTCGTATAATACACAAAAATTTTAAAACCTGGTACAAATGATGCTATTCATACAAACTATGCAAACTATACAATCCATATTTAATTATATTGATTAATGGTTTCCGGGATATAAAATAAATGAAAAACTAGGGGTTTCCCCGATTGACAAACCAGATCAGGCTTACTAATAATAACAAATATAATTCACGAAAAAAACAAACTTGTTACGATCCAGGCATGGAAAGCCAAAAGCCTATATTCTGAATGAATTGCCGTGAAACCGCTTCATTAACCAAGATATTGGAAAGAAATAAAATTATGACGACGCCATTAATCGGAGTAAGCAAATCAACAATAAAGATACAAGAACTTATCAAGCATGTAGCCAATACATGTTTGAATGTATTGATAACCGGCGAAACCGGGGTCGGCAAAGAAGTGGTTGCTCAAAACCTTTATGCAAACTCAATCAGGGCTTCAAAAAAATTTGTTACTATCAATTGTGCTGCACTGCCTGAAACTCTTCTTGAAAGCGAGCTTTTCGGATATGAAAAAGGTGCATTCACCGATGCCCATAAAAAGCGGCCCGGAAAATTCCAAACTGCCGACAAAGGGGTTCTTTTCCTGGATGAAATCGGTGATATGCCCATACCATTGCAATCAAAAATGCTCCATGTACTTCAAAGCGGTGAATTTTCCCCCCTTGGATCGGATCAGGAGTTAAAATCCGATGCCTGGGTGATAGCGGCAACAAATCAGGATCTGGAAAAAAAGATTGCTAAAAAAACCTTTCGGGAGGACCTTTTTTATAGATTGAATATTATTAATATTCACATCCCTCCCCTACGGGAAAGAAAAGAAGATATTCCCTCTCTTATTGAATATTTTTACAAAAAAAATAAATTAAAATACCCACAAAGCCAATGCAATGAACCAAACCCACAGACACTTACCAAACTCTGCGATTACCCATGGCCTGGAAATATTCGCCAGCTTCAAAACAGTATAAAGAAACAAATGATTTTCAACTCATGGGAAAAAATTATTGAAGAATTGCCGAGGGACTGCCCGGGAACAAACCTAAACCTCAAAGAAAATGGGCAGTCCAAAAGGGCAAAACAGGTTGCAAACGATTACACAAGAATCATATCTCAATTTATCGATATATCTACAAGTTCTGACAAATTATTTGAAGATATATCATTAAAAAAGATTAAAAAACTTGCTTCCGGCAGAGTGGAAAAAGAAGTTATAGCTTTTGTCCTGGAACAAGTTGGCTGGAACAAATCCCGTGCTGCAAAGATTCTGAAAATTAGTTATAAGGCCCTTCTATATAAAATCACCGAATTTGAAGTTCAGCCTCCCATAAAAAATGAACGGCCAAACCACGCATACTCCAGGGTCTAAAAGATAATGGAAAATAATGGCCGGCGTTTCAGGAAGAATAGACAAATTTTCTCATAGGAATATTCTCCTGAAAAAAATCTGTCGGCATTCCTTGCAAATTTATTTTCTTCATAAATTTCCCACCGTCTCAATGGAAGCTATGGATAAAATCTTTAATTTGAGATAAAAAACCAGGATGACCGATTTAATCTTAACAGAAAAATTTTCCGTGGCATCGGATTTTGCCAAGGCCCTTGGGGTTCGAACAAGAGGCCAGGGATGCTTTGAAGGAAATGGATTTGTCATCACCTGGGCTGTGGGTCATCTTGTGACCCTGTGCGAACCAGAAGAGTATGACCCAGGCTTAAAAAAATGGAAATTAGAGACCCTGCCCCTTATACCTGATTCCTTTGAATACAAGCCCATAAAAAAAACCTATGGACAATTTAAGGCCATAAAAAAACTTTTGACCCAGAGAAGCTTTGGCCGTGTCATCATCGCAACCGATGCCGGGCGGGAGGGGGAAGTCATTGCCAGGACCATTCTCCTTAAAACCGGTTTTTTGGACAAGGCAAGAGTCCTGCGGTTTTGGACCAGCCAGGCCCTGGTACCCGAAGTTGTCCAAAACACCATGAAAAATCTGAGCCCCATGACCGATTATGACCGGCTCTGGCGGGCAGGTTATTATAGACAGGTTTCCGATTGGCTCATCGGCATGAATTGCACCCGGGTGCTCACGGTTCGATTAAAGGATCTTTTTTCCGTGGGCCGGGTTCAAACGGCGGTACTGGCTCTTCTCACCGATCGTAAAAAAGAAAGGGACCAATTTGAGCCAAAGACCTATTGGACCCTGACTATTTTGTTTACAGGGGAAAAGGGCAATTGGACAGCCAACTGGTTTAAGGACAAAGAGACCCGGCGGACCAAGGCAAAAGAGGCATATTCACTTTACCAGAAACTAACCCGGGAGACATCACCGGGCCTGGTTCAGTCTTTAAAAAAAGAGAAAAAAAAGGAACGGCCGCCCTATCTTTTTTCCCTGACTGATCTCCAGCAGGAGGCCAATATAAAATTCGGGTTTCCGGCAAAAAAGACCTTAAATCTGGCCCAAGGATTGTACCAGGACAAAAAGTGCCTCTCCTACCCGAGAACCGACTCCAGGGTATTGGGCACCCAGAACCTTGGGATGGTTCAAAAAATCATTCAAAAACTTTCTCTGGCCTTTCCTGATATCTTTAAGGGTGTTGAGCCCCAGCGGGTATCCCTTTCCAATAAACGGGTGTTTAATGATGCAAAGCTCACCGATCACCATGCCTTGATTCCCTTTAAGCCATTGTCCGCCAGTGCATCCGGTGATGAAAAAAAAATATTTGATCTGGTGATGAGACGATTTGCAGCAGTATTTCACCGGGATTGCGAATTTGAAAATACAAGGGTTGTCACCCTGTTTGCCAATGAAACATTCCAAACACGGGGGAAAGTCATCCTGGTCCAGGGCTGGAAACAAGTTTACAAGGAAACCAAACAAGACAAAGAAATTGGGGAACTTATACCGCCTTTGGTCCAGGGGGATGCAGCAACTGCAAAAAAAATTGATCTTGGTGAAAAACAGACCAAACCCCTGCCAGACTATACAGACTCGGGGTTATTAAAAGATATGACTAACCCGGGGAAATACGTTTCCCAGGAGGCCATTAAAAAATTTTATCGGGGGGATATCGGCATCGGCACCCAGTCAACCCGTGCCCAGATCATTGAAACCCTGATCACCCGGAAATATATCGCAAGATCCGGCAAAAAGCTTTTGGCAATGGAAAAGGGGTGTTATCTGGTGGAACTGCTAAGAAAATGTCCGGTTTCTTCTGTTCTTACCTCCCCTGTGGAGACAGCCCGATGGGAGATGGACCTTAACCGGATCTCACTTGGAGAGGACACAGACACAAGGTTTCTGGTCAATATTAAAAATTTTGTAACCAGGGCTGTCAATGAGCTTAAAACAGCTGAGTTTGAATTGAAAAATTTTAAGACCGATAATCCGGCACTGACCATGGTTGGCAATTGTCCCTGTGGCAATCAGATTAAAGAAACCAAAAAAGCTTACGCTTGTAGCAATAAAGAATGCACCTTTGTCATATGGAAAAAAATCGCCGGCAAAACCATCTCTGCTCAAATGGCTAGTAATCTGTTAAAATACCGGAAATCAGGTCCCTTTAAAGGATTTATTTCAAAAAAGAAAAAACGATTTTCAGCCTCCCTGGTAATCATTCAAAAGGAAGGCCAATGGCAGGTCTCTTTTGATTTCGCCCAACCTGAATCCAAGTCGGATTCCTTCTCAAAAACAAAAAAAACACCTGCACCTGTAGAAGCTGTCTGCCCTTTATGTGGAGGAAAAATAATTGAAGGGAAAAAAGGGGTGGGGTGTGCCAATTGGAGGCCTGAACAAGGAAATTGCCTCTTTGTCATCTGGAATAAAATTTCAGGCAAAAAACTGACCCAAAAAAATATGGAAACACTTTTAAAGGGAAAAACCACAAGGTCCTATGTACTCAAAGACCCAAAGGGAAATAAATTCAAAGCAAAATTACAGATGATTCAAACTCCTGACATGGGGTTTGCCATCGCCATCCTGACGGAAGAAAATTTACAGGAAAGCCTTGTTTCCCCAATCCCCTGTTCCCGTTGAGCAAAATTTTTCAGGATCAGTTACAGACCTGGTCTGTAACTGATCCTGAAAAAAACCGAATCTATTATTATATGGAATCAGGGACTAATTTACTCCCGGCATAATAATACTGGATTTTTCTTTTTTCTGCTGG
>DAOWDR010000615.1 GCA_030638935.1 Desulfobacteraceae bacterium
GATAATTTGTCTCCCTTCCCTACCACTACACCATGATCACCTGGCCGGGGCTTTGAGAAGTGAAAAAACCTCAATGGGATCCTTCAGGCCTTTCAAGGCCACAGGCCCCAGCCCGTAGACAGGCCACAGCCCCTGGATCATTTTTTGGGTATCCTCACCGATAAGAATGTCCCCGCCCTTGGCATGGTCGGAAAGGCGGGAGGCAATATTGGTAACTGATCCGCTGGCAGTATAGGTCATCCGGGTATCCAGGGAACCTGTAAACCGTGTCATCCCCACAAGGGCAGACCCGGAATTGATGCCGATATTCACGTCTATTGAATCCATCATGGGATCCATATCCTTTGCCAGGGACTGATTAATAGTCCGGTTTTGTTCGGCAATCTCAAAAGCCGCTTTTACAGAATTGATGGCATTGGTTTTTCCATCATGATTTTTAAAAATAATCATAAGGGCATCACCGGCTGTTTCATTGATATCCCCGTGGGAACGGTGAATGGGATCAACAAAACTGGAAAACATTTTTTCAATAATCTGGTTGACTTCAACCTCGGGGCGGCTGACGGAAAGACTTGTATAGCCCTCCAGATCAAGAAAAAGAACGCTGATATCCTTTCTTTCCTTTTCCCGGGTTAAAAGGTCTGGATCTTTATTGACCATGTGCCGGACCGATTCCGGTACAAAAGGAGACAGGTTGGCCAGCATCCGGCTGATGCGGATTTTTTCCTGGGTCATCTCCCATTGGCGCTTGGCATTCAAAATAATGGTGCCAAGAATATCGGCAAAATCTCTTATCAGAAAAAAATCCCGTCGAGTGTACCGGGTCAAAGGCTGGATTACCACACTGACTACAGCAAGAACTTTGCCCTCAACAAACACGGGCATGGCATATTCCGGCCCAACTGTAACAAGGGAATTATCAACTCTTCTAATCGGTTCGCTCTGGGAAACCACTACAGCTTTTTTATTTTCAATGGCTTTTTTAACCGCAGGTCTGTCCCGTTTACAAGACTGGCAATTCACAGGCCGTTCATACAAAGCGCATTGCAGTGGGAACCAGATTCCTGAGCTCCTCCCTGACCTTTTCAATGATCTGGTTGACCTCCATGAGGGGGGCTATCTTTCTGACCAGGCTTTGCTGAGCTTCAAACCGTTCTTTATAATATCTATCCATATAATTAGATCCTAAAATTACTATCCTCACAAACCTCTTTATTTACCCATTAGATATAAAGGGTACCATAATTTTCAAATTAAGTAGACACCAAAAAAATCCCGAGCAAAAAGGTATGAAATCCAGCGAGGACAGCGCCGGTCCCCATGATCTGAAATCCTTTTTCGATTGGGATTTAAAGAGCTTTTACCCTTGACATAAAATTTAAGGAAGTTTATATCCTTTTAACAATTATGGATGCAATTTACTGATATATAATATAGTTGAGAAAAATGGATATAAAACAAACTCTAAAAAAAAATAAGGGCCTTTTTTTAAAAGAATGGTTCAAGGCCACCATTAATACCTACCCCAAAGACAGTGCCAGAATTCTGGGGAAAGATTCCAATAGATTTGACAATCCCGTGGGAGCTGTAACCCGGGAAAGCCTTGGGGATGTTCTTGATCTGATTGCAGACAAGTATACAGAAGAAATACTTGAAAAAGCCCTTGATCCGGTTATTCGGATCAGGGCAGTCCAGGCATTTGATGCTTCGGATGCGGTTAGTTTTATTTTTGCTCTAAAAAAAATAGGTGAAAATCTTTTGGAGGATTCACACCTAAGGCAATTTGATCACATGGTTGATCACATTGCCCTTGCCGGATTCAATAAGTTCATGAAATGTAAAGAAGAAATATTCCTTTTAAAGGCAACTGAAAGCAAAAGACGCATTCACAGAGCCTTTGAAAGGGCGGGTTTAGTAGCAGAGCTCAAGGAGGAAGATCTTCTCGGCTCTAAAAAATCTTAACATGTATGACAAAATTTAGGTTTGTCATACAATAATAACGAGGTGGTTATAATATGAATCAAAAGTACTTGATCCCCCTTACAACTGTTTTTCTGCTTTTTCTAGTGGCCTATACAGGCGTTGAGGGAGCAGGGCTTCAGTGGTTCTTTGGGATAGTATTTCCCTACCTAGCGGTTATTGCCTTTCTTGGCGGCTTTGTTTACAAGGTCCTTGGATGGGCAGGTTCTGCTGTTCCGTTCAGGATTCCAACAACCTGCGGCCAACAGAAATCTTTACCCTGGGTCAAACAGAACTGCATTGACAACCCTGATACTGCAACGGGTGTATTTTTGCGTATGATTCTTGAAATTTTTCTTTTCAGGTCTCTGTTTCGAAATACAAAAGCAGCATTTAACCGGAATGTATCCAACAGGTTATCCTATTCATGGGAAATTTTCCTATGGCTGGGAGCCCTTGCCTTCCACTACTCTTTTCTGGTCGTTATCCTCAGGCATTTCAGGTTTTTTACATCACCTGTTCCCTCCTGTATTAAATGGCTTGAATACTTTGACGGTATTGTTCAAATGGGCCTACCCGGCCTTTTTCTGTCCGGAGTGGTCCTGCTGGCGGCAACATTGTTTTTGCTTTCCAGAAGAATTTTTGATGCCAAGGTCACCTATATTTCCCAGGCAGCAGATTATTTTCCTTTGTTCCTGATCATAGGAATTGCGGCAACCGGTATTGCCATGCGGTATTTTACCAAGGTGGACATCATTGGGATTAAAACCCTTACCATGGGACTTGCAACATTTAGTCCGGTCATCCCCCAAGGGGTGGGCGGTCTTTTTTATGCCCATGTATTCATGGTATCTGTTCTTTTCGCATATTTTCCAGCAAGCAAACTCATGCACATGGGCGGTATCTTTTTGAGCCCCACAAGAAACATGGCCAACAATACCCGTGCCAAAAGACATGTGAACCCCTGGAACTATGATGTGGATACCCATACCTATGAACAGTATGAAGATCACTTCAGAGAAAAAATGATTGAAGCCGGCCTGCCGGTGGATAAGAAGGAGTAATAGATGTCTGACGAACTTACACCGGATGAAGCACTAGATAAGATAGATTTTGGCCCGGGATCAGGCAATTGGATGGACACAACCAAATCCGTCCAGATCAGACCCGGGATGTATTGTTATGCGGCAAAAGCCGAAAGTGTTGAAACACTTGGGCTCCCCAATGCCAGACCCTGGAACCCTTTGGAAGATGACTGGAAACTGCCTGAAAACTGGCAGCAGATTCTCCATGAGGGTATCAAGGAAAGGCTGGAAAAATTTCGGACCTTTAAAATCTTTATGGATGTCTGTGTCCGCTGCGGCGCCTGTGCAGATAAGTGTCATTTCTTTTTAGGCACGGGTGATCCTAAAAATATGCCGGTCCTCCGGGCCGAGCTGTTACGCTCCGTCTATCGAGGCAATTTCACCAAGGCCGGCAAGATATTAGGTTCTATTGCCCGCGGCCGTGAAATGAATTTCGAGGTCCTGAAAGAATGGTTCATGTACTTTTATCAGTGTAC
>DAOWDR010000664.1 GCA_030638935.1 Desulfobacteraceae bacterium
GGTGGTTGCCATGGAGTTATGTAGTACTAAAATAGTGACTTTTTTCATGAAATATCCTCACTTATTGCCATTCTTGTCGATATCACCATCTTAAGTGTCGTTTATGCCACTATTATTCCGCATTTGCAATGGCTATAATTAAAAAAATGGAACTAACATTTAAGGAGGTGCAACATGATAGACGACACCATCAAAGCAACTATTGCCCCATGCGGCCTGTGCTGCGAAACCTGTTTTGCCCATGTTAAAGGGGATATCAGAAAACTCAGTATCCAGCTCAAAAAAAAATTGGGCAATTTTCACATCAATGCCAAGAGGTTTGAAACCCTGCTGGAGGAACCGGTATTCAAAAAATATGCTGACTTTAAGGAGATGCTTGATTATTTTGCGGCTGGAAACTGCCATGGTTGTCGAAACGAACAGTGTAAACTATTTGAAAATTGCGGTGTGCGGCCCTGCCACCAGGATATGGGAGTTGATTTTTGTTATCAATGTGATGAATTCCCCTGCGACCGTACCAATTTTGATGAGGCCCTGTACAAAGGCTGGGTGGCTATCAATGAAATCATCAGAAAAAAAGGCATTGAAACCTATTGTGAAAAAGCCAGGATGCGGCCCAAATACGGCTGATATAGCTAATTCAATGAATCAAATAGATATTCTTTTAAGAAAGATCTTATTATGCCAAAAATTCGGAAATAAGGTTTTTCAGGGTGTTGTAAAGTACAATAAGTGCAAGACTGCATTGACTTTGGACTGATTTCTGCAGTAAAATTTAAAAAAAGAAGGGATGACAAAAGCATTGGTGGGTGATTTGTTTCAGGGTGTGTTAGCCTTTTAGCGTGTCTTTAGATTTCCAATAGGCTAAAGTATTGATTTGGTATCCTTGATATTTTGGGCACCAAATAGGGGAATGTTCAAAATTCTGTGTCAACGTTTCTGATTCCAATTTTACAGTAGACGCCAGCGGAAGTAAAAGTCAGATCCGAGAATGGGCCTCCAAACTGCCACGTCGGAGGATTTGACTTTTTGCTGGAGCGGGTTTTTGGAATCATTCTTTCCAGTTACGAGTAAACCTATCAAATTCTTAATTCCTTATCCAGTCTTCCTTCAAAAAATATGGCCAGCTGAGAAATTGTAAGGGACCAGTTTTGAACGGGCATTGTCCATTTCTTGCTGGCGTTCCGGATGCCCATGTAAAGCAATTTTAGCAGGCTATTCTGATTTGGGAATGATCCTTTGGTTTTCGTCAGTTTCCGAAATTGGCGATGCACGGCCTCAATGGTATTGGTGGTGTAGATTATCCGTCTAATATCTTCAGGATATTTAAAAAAATGGCTGAGACGCTCCCAGTTGTTCCGCCAAGATTTAATCACAATCGGATATTTGTCATTCCATTTATTTTCCAAGGTATCCAGTTCGGCTTCAGCCAGATCCTTGTTTACCGCTTTGTATACTCGCTTGAGATCGACCATGAATTCTTTCTGGTTCTTAGATCCTACGTACTTCAGTGAATTCCGGATTTGGTGTACTACACATAATTGCACCTCGGTATTGGGGAAAATCGTCTCAATTGCCTCTGGAAAACCCTTCAGGCCATCAACACAGGCGATCAGAATATCGTTCACCCCTCGATTCGATAAATCTGTTAACACCTGGAGCCAAAAATTTGCTCCTTCATTATCCGATATGTATAGCCCAAGGACTTCTTTTCGGCCTTCAATGTTTACGCCAAGGATTGTGTAAACAGCCTTACTGCTGACTTTCCCGTTCTCTCGGGTTTTATAATGAATGGCGTCAAGCCAGACGATTGGATACACATTCTCTAACGGCCTGGCCTGCCATTCTTTAACAGTATGGATAATTTTGTCAGTAATAGTGCTCAGGGTGGCATTTGAAATCTCAATGCCATATATTTCCTGTAAATGGGAAGCCATATCGTTATAGCTCATGCCCAGGCCGTAGAGGGCAATTATTTTTTGTTCAATTTCATCGCTCAGAGTCGTTTGATGTTTTTTGACTATCTGCGGAGAGAAGGTGCCATCCCGGTCACGAGGAGTTTTTAATTCAAAATTTCCATCTAAGGATTTGATGGTCTTTTTGCTTTTTCCATTACGGCGATTGGCAGATATTTCTTGTCCGAGATGAGAGTCCAACTCTCCTTCAAGGGCAGCTTCTGCAAGATTTTTTATTAATGATGTAAGGACACCATCCTTACCTGTGAAGGGTTTTCCTTCCTGGATACCTTTTAGGGCTTTTTGAAAATCAAAATCTGTGTTTTCTTCGGTCATGTCAGTTCTCCTTTTGAAGCTGACTATATCAGCTTTTAGTTAACTGAC
>DAOWDR010000320.1 GCA_030638935.1 Desulfobacteraceae bacterium
CCGGTGGGATAAAAGCTGCTCCACGTTAATATTCAAGGCAATAATTCGTCTTCTATCCACCTTATCAAGGGTAGTTGGCATGGGAACTCCGGGAACATAGGGTATATTGGCCACCTTCCATCCCATGACGGCCATGTACATAGACAGGGGGGTTTTTCCTGCACGGGACAATCCAAGCAGGACAATTTCTGACTTGGTCAATGTGTCTGGATTTAATCCATCATCATGGGCAAGGGCAAAATCAATGGCTGAAACCTGTTTAAGATCTATCTGGTGAATTTCCCTGTAAAGTCCGGGTTTTTCAAGGGGATCCTTGTTTAAGAATGCCTGAATTTTAGAAAGGATGGGTCCCATGAGATCAATGGTTACAATATGATTCTTAATCCCTTTTCTGGTCAGGTATTTTCGAAGATCTGAATTTACAATGGTGTGAACGATCAGGCTTTCAATATCCTTGACCTTGTCTATGAGTTCATCCACCTGACTTTCGGAACGGATATGGGCAACCTTTACTACCGAAATCTGGCTGTCTGGAAACTGAACAAGGGTGGATTCAACCAGGTTGAAGGCATTAATTCCTTCCCCACAGGATGCAATGTAAATCATTTGAAAAGCATTGGAGGCAATTTCATCTATCATAAAAATTATATCCTTTATCCCCACATCTATTTAGGTTATAAATAGACTCATATCGTAACCCTTAACAAGAGTCAAACAGGAAGGCCCCATGACACACGAGGATAAAGGACATTACGCAAATAAGCACCAGGATAAACAGATCGATGAAAATATTTCCAAAAAAATCAATTCCCTGGCAGACAATAGTAATTTAACCTGTGCTGCTGCACACAGGGTAGCCAAAGATATTAGTGTTTCACCAAAGGATATCGGGGTTCAGACCGATCTTATGGAATATAGGATTTCCCAATGTCAACTGGGACTTTTTGGGTGTTCCCCTGAGCCAAAGAAGATCAATCCGGATATCGAAGTATCAAAAAATCTTATTGACGCATTGGATAAGGCAGCCGTTGATGGCAGAATTTCATGCAGCCAGTGCTGGGAGATTGCAAGTACCCTGAAAATTAAAAAACTGGACACGGCTTCCGCCTGTGAAAAAATGAAGATTAAGATAAAAGTCTGCCAGCTCGGCGCCTTTTAAATTTCATCTACAGAGGTTGTTATGGTCGTGGGAACAGGAATCATCAAGTTTCGGCTGTTTGGGGTTAATTCCCTGAAAGCAAAACGAAAAATTATCAAATCAATTATTGGAAAAATTGGAAATAAATTTAATATTTCCATTGGCGAGACAGACTTGAATGACAGCCATGACTGGGCCGTTATCGGATTTGCCATTGTTGGTAATGAAACTAAGTTTATCAATTCAAAGGTGGACAAGGTTTTTAATTTTGCAGATGACATGGGGCTTGCCATGATTGCTGACACCCATATGGAAATCATTCATTTGTGATCAGAACCTTTAGGGCTCTGGATTTTTGGGCTTCAGCTTTGTCTGGGTTCTTTTTTTCCGTCTTTGTTTTTGTTTTCTGATTTTTTTAACTTTTTCTGTTTCCCGATCACTTTGCCCCGTAATTCTGGCTTCAATTTTTTCAACAAGACTTCTTAGGGCAAGAAATCGGTTTAAATGTTGGGACCTGTGTTTACCAACTTTCACACTCAACCCTGTCTTTTCATGGCTCACAAAAACTGCGGACGAGGTTTTATTCACTTTTTGCCCTCCCCTGCCCGAGGCTTTGATGAATTTTTCTTTGATCTCTTCTTTTTTAATTCCCAGATCGGCCATCTTTTTTTCCAGAGCCTCAATTTTTTTTTTATCCGGTCCCATTATATCCTTATTATTACCCTACTATTTTTTTGAAAAGTTTTATCTCTCTCATATTATGCATTTATAGAAGGAGCAATAAAAAAATGATATAGTGGCCGTTTAGATTGTACAAGGCCATAATTTTTCCAAAAAATATTTCAATGTTTTTAAAGGAGCCGGTGATATTCTATATTTATTCAGGCCTGTCAGTGAATAAAATTATCGGGTGACAAATTCAAATAAACCCTTTAAAAAGAAGAAATTAATTTAACCTTTAAACCAAAACAAACCGGAGAGACACTATTAGATGAATTCCAATCCCCTCCCCAATGGATTCCACCATGTTGGAAATTGTATCCGCCCGCCCAGTGAAGCCAATGCCATACTCTTGCAGGCAACACTGGGTTGCTCCCACTCTAAATGTACCTTTTGCGGCGCTTATGCGGACAAAAAATTTGCTCTAAAAGACAGGAAATATTTAGAACAAGATTTTGAATTTGCCGAAAGATATTGCCAGCACCAGGACCGGGTATTTGTCATGGACGGGGATGCCCTTGTAATGCCCATGAAAGACTGGAAATGGCTGTTAAAGAATATCCATGAAAAGCTTCCCTGGGTAAAAAGGATTACCTGTTATGCAAATTTGAAATCCATCAAACTGAAAACAGATGAAGAATTGGCCTATCTTTATGACAATGGTCTGAAAGCGGTATTTATAGGATTGGAATCGGGTCATGCCCAGGTGAGAAAAGATATCCAAAAAGGAGGCACCCCGGAAGAATTGATCTTCCATTGCCAACGCCTGAGAAGGTCTGGCATTCGGTTGGTCACCATTGTTCTTTTAGGGCTGGGTCAGGTTGATCTCAGTCTGGCACATGCCCGGGAAACAGGCCGTGCCCTGACGGCTATTGATCCGGAAGCGGTCAGTGTCCTAAGCCTTATGCCTCTGCCTAATACTCCCCTGGGACAGGCCTTTGAAAAAGGTGATTATCAGATTCCGGATGCCTTGGGCATGATTGCGGAACTCAGGGAATTGGTAAAATATACCAAGCTTACCAGGGGGGCATTTCGTTCTGTCCATGCCAGCAATTATTTATCCATTGATGCCAGGTTTCCCCAGGACAAGGAGGCCGTCCTTAAAACACTTGATCAGACCCTGGCCGGCAATATAAACCTGAAGCCTGAATGGATGAGGGGGCTGTAAAGATTGAACCAATCTTCTTCAGGCATTCTTTTTTTACTTTCCGTTTCAGTCGGTGTGGCAATGATTGGGCTTGGGATCATTTGGCCGATTATACCGGTATATGCTGTGGAACTTGGTGCTGGCGGCTTTTTAGTCGGACTTATTATTGCCTCTTTTAATATTGCCCGAACTTTTTTTAATCCATTGGCCGGGCGTTTTTCCGATAAATTGGGCCGCAAAAAGTTCATTGTAACCGGACTTTTTGCATATGCCGTTATTTCAATATTCTATGTATTACCGACCCGGGCAGAAACCCTTGTTCTTGTCCGCTTTTTCCATGGAATGACCTCGGTTCTTGTGGTGCCCATTGCCATGGCTCTCGCTGCTGATATTGCGCCTAAACAAAAACTGGGTCTGTATATGGGCACCCTGAATATGTCTGTGATGCTGGGTCTTGGAATCGGTCCGGTTCTGGGAGGGTTGATTCGTGATCATATAGGAATGAATGCAGCTTTTTATTCAATGGGGGGACTGGCGTTTTTAACTGGTGTATTGGTTATGATTTTTATACCTTCTGAAAAAAAGCGCAATTTATCCGGAAAAATTTCAGGGATGGTTTCCTTCAAGGAAATGTTAAAAAACCGGGTTGTTCTTGGAATTTTCTTAATGAGATTTTTCACGGCCTCGGGTCAGGGGGCTGTGTATACTTTTTTGCCAATACTTGCCCTGCAAATGAACCTGACAAGTTCCCAGGTTGGTATCATTCTCGGGGCGAATATTTTTCTAATTGCATCTCTCCAGCGTGCCATGGGGAACCTTTCCGACAGGATCAATCCCAAATATTTTATTATCTCGGGCACCTTTGCCTCGGGCCTCATCGTCTTTGGTATGCCATTTGTCCAGGGTTTTACCATGATCCTTTTCCTGAATATTCTCATGGGTATGGCCAATGGCCTCGCCCTGCCAGGAGGTCTGGTCATCACAGGACAACTGGGCCGCAAAATGGGGATGGCATCTCTTATGGGCATCACCGATGCTGCCTGGAGCCTGGGAATGATTGTATCTCCCATTCTTTCGGGGATTATCCTGGATCTCTTTGGTCTTTCCCAGGTGTTTATCATTGGAAGTTGTTTGATATTAATCGGGAGTGTGGCAGTAACGTTTTTTCTCAGGGATTATCAGCCTGATGAATTGGTTTAAGAAAGATCCAACACAAATAGAATAGCCTTTCAAGTGGTTCCATGGAAAAGGTATACACACCCCTGCTTTAAAATAATGTCATTCTGTGGGACCTGGGCAATAGGCTGGTTTTTTTTCTTGGCGGATCGTTTGAGACATCCCAAAGGGCGATAGCACCAACCATCGCAAACAAAAGGGCAGAGACCCCAAAACCACTCCGCATAACTTCAAAAACTTTTTCAGCAGCATTTTTTTTATTTTTAGCCTCGGCTCCCCCGATATATTTTTTCAAAAATAAAAATTTTTTTTGTTAAAATGCCTTGACTTTGTGTCGCTTATGGACGACAATACAAAAGTATAAAATACGAAATCGAAACAACAAATATTTATGATAAATGGTTTGCAGGGATCAAAAATGCGCAATACAAAGCAAGATTCCTAACCCGGTTTGATCGTGTTCAAATGGGAAATTTTGGGGACCATAAAAAATTTGAAGACGATTTATTTGAATTACGTTTTTTCTTCGGTCCAGGCTTTCGTGTTTACTACACCATTAAGGACAACAAAATTGTTTTCTTGCTTTGTGGCGGGGACAAATCAAGCCAGAAAAAAGATATCAAAAAAGCAAAAATTATTATGGAGAATTTACCATGAAAGTAACAACTAAAAAATGGGATGCCAGCGAATATCTGGACAACCCGGAAATGATCCGTGAATACTTGAAAGCCGCCCTTGAGGATGGAGACACAGAATTGTTGATAACTGCCCTTGGCAATGTAGCAAAGGCCAAAGGAATGAGTGAAATAGCCCAAAAAACAAAGCTCAATCGTCAAAGCCTTTATAAATCTCTGTCCCCAAAGGGTTCACCAAAATTTGAAACGGTCTTGAAAGTATTGCAGGCTTTCAATTTAAAATTGACTATAGAACCCGCCGGGCAATAAAAAAAGGCCCATTGAAAAAGTTTTTTTCCTTGGGGCCTGGGGATTGCGTTTTTTTAGGATTTGACTTTTTCCTATCCAAAAACCTTTATAATTAACGGTTCAAGGTTTTTCACTGTCCTTTAACCTACCCGGCAATCATCCAAACAGCCGGGCGTGATTTGGTATCAAAAAA
>DAOWDR010000569.1 GCA_030638935.1 Desulfobacteraceae bacterium
GGGGTATACTGGCTCGTATGATGCCCTCGACTCCTCTTCATAGTCCAGGCATTCATGTGTAAATCCGTCTATAAGTTGTTTGATCTGGTGTGGTGACAAGCTCATTTGTTTACTCCTGAGTTTTCTAAATAGCTGATGTATCCGTCCAGCAATTAATAGTGATAATTGAGATGCTGTCCTGTGACTTGCCCCTTTGAGTGATCGTCTAACCTCTTTGATTCCGATCTGGGACTGAAGATCTGAAGGAATGGTCAACCTGAAACAATACCCTGATTTATTCTGCACAAGATACATGATCTGCCCTCACACTTTGTGTAAACAATTTGTGTAAAGACATCCAATGACCAAAACGAAAAAGCCGATACTCTTAGGAAACACCATGAGTACCGGCTATCGTATATTTTTGGTAGCGGGGGAAGGATTTGAACCAACGACCTTCGGGTTATGAGCCCGACGAGCTACCAGACTGCTCCACCCCGCAACAACGAAACGCAATATAGGGCAAACCGTATTTTAAGTCAAGACTTTTTTGCAATAAAAATCATTTTTCTAAATCAATTTTCCAATGCTTGTCTTAGTTCTTGGATGGAAGCTGTTGCCGTGCCGACTTTGGCCACCACTATCCCGGCTGCGGCATTGGCAACCATGGCAGCATCATGGAAGGAAGCATTCGTGCCCAACCCCAGTCCCAGAAGGGAAATAACCGTATCTCCGGCACCGGAGACATCAAAAACCTGCCGGGCTTTTGAGGCAATCACATGGGGCAAGCCTCCTTTTTCAAATAAAGCCATACCATCTTTTCCACAGGTGATGAGCAATTTTTCAAGACCGGCCTGATCCATGATTTTCTCACCTGCCTGAAATAGGTCCTGTTGGGTTAGAATATCCATATTAACAGCAAGGCCGGCTTCTTTCTTATTTGGCGTGAGCACCGAAATCCCGGCATATTTTGAAAAATTAAGGGATTTGGGGTCTGCAAGTGTCAGGACGCTATGGATCTGGGCCAGGGCCACTGTTTTTGCCACAAGCTCCCTTGCCACAAGGCCCTTGTCATAGTCGGAAATAATTATCACATCCACATCACCTATTTTTTTTTCAATTATTGCCATCAATTTTTCAAGGGTGGCAGGGGTGATTTGTTTTTTAATTTCCTTGTCAATCCTAAGCACCTGTTGATTTGAAGCAATAACACGGGTTTTACGGGTGGTGGGTCGATTCGGTTCACTTACAATGCCGTCGGTTTCAACCCCAAGCTCTGCCAGTTTGTCAAAAACCATCCCGCCGGCCTTACCGGTTCCGGCCGTGCCGATTGCAAAAACAGTTGCTCCCATGGCAGTCAGGTTGTTGATAACATTTCCGGCACCCCCCAGGGTTTGGTTTTCCTTGTTAATGGCTACCACCGGGACCGGTGCTTCCGGAGAAATTCTGTCCACACTGCCCCAGAGGTACTCATCAATCATCAGGTCTCCTATTACCAGGACCCGAATTTTTTTGAATTGATCAATATTCAGCATTCCAGTAAAGATCCTATCATGGTTTTGAGTTCATCATAATTTTGGGTAACCGGAATGTCTGGAAAATCAGTCACGCAAGATGGAGGCGGGCAAAAGAAAAATCCATGGTCAGCTTTCTGGATCATCCCAATGTCGTTATAGGAATCCCCAAAGGCAATGACCTGATAATTCAGCCCCTTTAATGCCGCAACTGCCCGGGCTTTCTGGTTGTCAATCCTGAGATTGTAACCAATGATATTCCCCTGCCTGTCTATGGTCAGATTGTGGCAGAGCAAGGCGGGGAACCCAAGTTTTGCCATCAAGGGTTTTGCAAACTCCTCAAAGGTGTCTGACAGAATAATGATCTGGGCTCGACTCCTGATCCAATCCAGGATTTGTTTTGCACCCTCCAGAGGCTCCAAGGTTGATATCACCTCTTTGATATCTTCTATTTTAAGCTTGTTTTCCTTTAAAATGGCCAATCGCCTGGTCATCAGCACATCATAATCACTAATATCCCTGGTGGTGAGTTTTAATTCCTCTATTCCGGTTTTCAGGGCAACATTAATCCATATTTCAGGCAAGAACACCCCTTCCAGATCTGCTACAAGTATTTTCATGGTTTTACTCCCGGTTTAATTCTTTACGGTCTAGGCATCTTCTTCAATTCGAATGACAATGGGGTCTCCCACCACGGAATCAGTGGCAGATATTTTAGTTAACGCCTTCTGAACCCATTCTTCCTTTGCCAGGTGGGTGATCATTACCACAGGCACTTTTCCATTGCTTTGCCGGCCCTTCTGGTGAACCGACTTAATACTGATATTGTTTTCTCCCAGGATTCCTGAAATTTGCGACAACACACCTGGATGGTCCTGGGCCTCAAACCGCAAATAGTATCTTGTATAAAGCTCATCCATGGGTAAAATAGGAATTTTTTTAATATTGTCTTCGGGATATCCCAGTATGGGCACCCTCCTTGCGGTATTGAAAATGATGTTTCTGGCAATATCGGCAATATCACTGAGGACAGCACTGGCTGTGGGCATCATACCGGCCCCGTGGCCATAGAGCATGGTCTTGCCCGTGGCATCGGCATCAATGGCAATGGCATTCATGGAATGGTCCACATGGGACAAAGGATTGGCATTGGAAATCATGGTTGGATGCACACGGGCTTCCACATGATCTTCATGTACCTTGCCGATGGCAAGCAGCTTAATGGTATATCCAAAGGATTTGGCAAACTCAATGTCAACCGGCGTAATATTTCTGATGCCTTCCACATGGATATCTTTTAAATTGATCTCCATGCCGTGGGCCAGGGAATTTAAGATGGCCAGCTTATGGGCCGTGTCATGGCCATCCACATCCAAGGAGGGTTCTGCCTCGGCAAATCCCAGTTTTTGGGCATCTTTCAGGGCTTCTTCAAACAGGGACCCATCCTGGGATATTTTGGTCAGTATATAATTGCAGGTGCCGTTTAAAATGGCGGACATGGATAAAATATTATTAGCCACAAGGGATTCCCGCAGAGACTTGATAATGGGCATGCACCCTCCGCAACTGGCTTCAAAGGCAAGATCCACCTGGTTTTTCCGGGCTGTTTTTACAAGCTCATTGCCATGACCTGCAAGAAGGGCTTTATTGGCAGTCACCACATGCTTGCCTTTTTCAAGGGCCTTGAGGGTGAATTGTTTTGCAATTGTATCCCCACCGACAAGCTCCACAACAATGTCAATATCAGGATCATTGATGACATCAAGGGCGTCATTGACAAGGGCGGTATTTCCAAGTTCAACTCCCCTGTCCGTGGTAATATCAATATCGGCAATGGTCTTAAGGTTTAGAATAGCCCCGGTCCTGGCTTCCAGTAATTCTTTTTTTTGGGTGAGCAAGGTTGCAACCCCGGCTCCCACAACACCATACCCTATAATTCCAATATTGATTGTTTTCATTATTCCAAAGTCTCCGAAATTTTGTCTAATTGTAAATTTTAGATTAGATACAATATAAACCTGTTCCTGTCAAAAAGCTTTTGACTTTTTAGCCCAATCTGTTTATCATTGCAGGGTTTTATAAAAAAATTAAATCTTAATAAATTTTATCCAAAGAATGTGATTTCAAAGGTGATTTTAAATGAACGATTCCTTGACATATGCGGATTCCGGCGTAGATATAGAAAAAGCAAACAAGCTGGTTGATCGAATAAAAAGTATTGCAAAATCAACACCCAGATCCGGTGTAATGGGAGAAATCGGCGGTTTTGGAGGCCTTTTTTCCTTAAACCTTTCCAATATTTCAAACCCCGTGCTGGTCAGCGCCACCGACGGTGTGGGCACCAAACTCAAAATCGCATTTCAAATGGATAAACACGATACCATCGGCATTGATCTTGTGGCCATGTGCGTCAACGACATCATTGTCCAGGGAGCCAAGCCTTTATTTTTCCTGGATTATCTTGCCATGGGCGCCCTTGACAATGCAGTTGCAGAAAAAATTTTACTGGGAATTGCAGAGGGATGTAACCAGGCAGGGTGCGCCCTTATCGGTGGTGAAACCGCTGAAATGCCGGGCATGTACCATGACGGAGAATATGATCTTTCAGGTTTTTCCGTAGGGCTTGTGGATAATGATAAAATTATTGACGGTTCCTATATCCGGCCGGGGCATAAATTGATCGGGATTGCCTCAAGCGGTGTTCACTCAAATGGATTCTCCCTGGTTCGAAAAATATTTTTCGACAAGTGCAAATATAATGTTGCAACCCAGATACCTGAATTTGGCACCACCCTGGGTGAAGAACTTTTAAAACCCACCATCATTTATGTTTCCAGCATTTTAAGCATGCTCCGGGATTTGCCGATCCACGGGCTGGTCCATATCACCGGCGGTGGAATTGATGAAAATATTATCCGGGTCATTCCGGATTCCTGTAAGGCCATCGTCCACAAAGATGCCTGGGAAATTCCACCTGTATTCCAACTGCTGCAAAAAGAAGGGGGCGTCTCAGACACTGAAATGCAAAGAACCTTCAACAACGGAATCGGCATGGTGGTAGTGGTACCTGAAAAATCGGTTGAGGAGGTCATGGACCGGCTGGCAGCCTTGGAAGAGAAAGCCTATTTTATCGGTGAAATCACCTCCAGAGAAAACAACGAAAAACAGACCCAATGGGTCTGATTTATAAAAAACTTTTATGATCATTCTCGGGATTGAATCCTCCTGCGATGAAACTGCGGCAGCAGTGGTGCAAAACGGCACCCAAATTCTGTCCTCTATCATTGCCTCCCAAATGGATACCCACTGCAAATACGGCGGTGTTGTGCCGGAACTGGCTTCCCGCATGCACGCAGAAGCCATTGTTCCCGTGGTGGATGAAGCAATACAAAAGGCGGGTATCACCCTGGAAGATATTGAGGGGGTTGCCGCCACCAGAGGGCCCGGACTTATTGGTGCTCTTTTGGTTGGATTTTCATTTGCCAAGGCCTTTGCCTGGGCCAGAAAACTGCCCCTGGCAGGGGTCAACCACCTTGAGGCCCATATTTATTCTTTAACTTTGATGGACAAGCCCCCTGCATTTCCCTTCATTGCACTGGTGGTCTCGGGGGGGCATACCAATATTTACCATGTCACCTCCCCCCACGCCTTTGAACTCATGGGCCAGACACGGGATGATGCTGCGGGTGAGGCCTTTGACAAGGTATCAAAGATGCTGAATCTTGGATATCCAGGGGGGCCGATAATTGAAACCCTGGCCAAACAAAAAGATCCGGACAAGATTAAATTTCCCAGGAGCCTGCTGGACAAAAAAAGTTTTGACTTCAGCTTCAGCGGACTAAAATCCTCTGTGGCAAGGTATATCCATGATCATAAGATTGTAAATCAAGAAGACAAGGCCCAGGTTGCCGCCTCTTTCCAGGCAGCAGTCATTGATGTGCTTACCACCAAATTGATGAATGCAGCCAGGTTTAAGGGCTGCAAGCGCATCGGTATTTCAGGTGGTGTTTCAGCCAACCAGACATTTGTGAACCAATTGTCACAAAAGGCTGAAAAAATCGGCATTCAGGTCTTTGCTCCCCCCATTGTCCTTTGCGGGGATAATGCGGCCATGATTGCAGCCCGGGGGTTTGCCATGATCCGGGAAGGCCATACCTGTGACCTTGATCATGATGTATTTTCCAGAACCAGAATTTAAGCCTACCCAGTCAAATTTTATTTTAACCAGATCTTATTTTAACTATCTCTTATTTTGGGCGGGCAGATATCTTTTTTTATACCCTAAAATTCTGTCATTGGACTCTTTCCCCAAAGCAAACAATTGGGGATCACTTGCCAAAAGACGCATCATTTCCTCCCATGCGATCCTGATATTGGGGCCTTTATGACATATCAGGACAAGGTCGATCCTTGATTCCATAATCTGGCGGACACAGGTTTTCATATCATGATTAATGGCCTTCATATCCAGGTCATCGGTCAAAACCAATCCCTTATATCCCAGTTCCTCCCTTAAAAGGTCCCCTGCAATATAGGGAGACAAACTTGCCTGCCAGGTGTCATCTAACTGGGGATAAAAAATATGGGAGAGCATAATCCCTGTTACATCTGCGTCCCTGGCAGCCTCAAAGGGCCTCATGTCCGTTGATCTTAGGGTGTCAAGGTCCGCATTAAGCTTTGGCAAAAAAAAGTGGGAATCTTTTATGGTCCTGCCGATGCCGGGGAAATGTTTGGCCACGGCCATGATTTTTTTATCCTGCATGGTTTTGATCACACAGGTGCCAAGTTCAGACACAGTGGCTGCATCCCCTTTAAAAACCCTGTCTTTCATTATGCTGCCCACCCCTTCCGGGGCCACATCCATCACAGGGGCCATATTCATGTTGATACCGGCTTCTGACAATTCATCGGCGGTAATCTTTGCAAAATGACGAGCCTCTGCCTTTGTATGGATATAGGGATTCCCGGCAAATTCAGTAAAGGGGTGTTTCAATCTTGCCACCACCCCGCCCTCCTGGTCTAGGGCTATGAAAAGGGGAGGCTGGCCCGCATCTGCTGCGCAGGCCTGGGCATCTGAACAAAGCTTTCCTAACTGGCCGGGCGACTCAATATTTGGTTTAAACAAAATAATACCCCCCGCCCTGAGTTCCCTGATGATAAATTTTAACTCAGGGTTCAAGGTGGTGCCGTCAAATCCCAGCATGAGTCGCTGCCCTGCCATCTGTTCAATCATAAAATCGGATTGTTCCATGGAACCTGACCCGGGGGGCAAAAAGTTTGGATCCTTCATTGGATTTAGCTCTCAAGTTCCTTTAAGGCTTCTTCCAATTTTTTTGTTACCTCCTGGGACAGACTGCCAGCCTGCTCAAGACATGAGGCAACCTCTGTCAACCCTGCTTCTTTTGCCTTATCGGCCCAGGATATATAATTATCCTTGTGGCTGTCATTATGGCCAATCCAGTGGGAGAACAAGGTTATAAGCTTTTGTTCCAGGGTCATCTCTTTGGCCTGGTCATGGGTATGGTTATGCTCATGGTTGTGTTCATGTGAATGGGTATGGCCTCCGGAATGGTCATGGTTATGGTCGTGTGTCATAAAAGTACTCCCTTCAGATATTGTTTCAGGCAAAGAAGTTCCGGTGTATAGTGATAGACGGGACGCCATTGTCTGAATGCATTTATTTCAATTCCATTATAAATAATGGACACAGGTCTGTCAGCCGATACCACCACCACAATAATGCGGGGGTTACAAGCTGAAAATCTTAAGGCTGAGTTGTATCTTGCCCCCCTTGCCATGTTTTCCCAGGTAACGGTGCTCCCGTCCAGAAGACAACCAAACCCGTGGATACTGGTCTTTGCAGTCAGATGAACAGCACCGTCTATCCGTAGCAGGGAACAGGCAAGGTCAACATTTTTGGGATTTAGAAGGCTCAAAGGAGGATCCAGCACATGTCCTGACAAGCGGTTGGGGGTCTCATTCAGATCAATGACCAGGGTACAGCCATGACGGGCATGACCGGCCTTGTGCACCAAGCGGGAAACCAGATTAAAAAGGGTGGAGGATGCCTGGGTGTCCATGTCTGAATCCAGAAGCAACTCTTCGAGTTCAACCAGCTTGGCCTCCCTGGTGGTGGAATGGAAGCTGCCGTCAAAAAAAGAGGCTATTTTGTCCTCACCGGTTTTCAAAAACCCGTAATCTCCTTTGAATTCCGCTGCAATGGCATAATCGGGTATGGGACTATCGGTGATCCCAATAATTGTATCGCCGTCGGATACAAGTTTCCTCTCTGATTTTTCAACTGCCAGCAACAATTTGCGGATGTGTTTCACATTGGAAACAACGGGGCGCTCATGTTTCTGAATTTTTGTCAAAAAGTCTATATCTTCGATTCTACCGGGATCCGTGAAAAACAGGATACCCCTCGCCCAGGCTCCCTCTTCTCTAGTTTTTGAAATATTCAATATATCATTGAGGATGGGGGGAATCTGTATTTTGTTATCAAACCCCAGGTGCTTGTCACGCACATCCACAATATAATCGGCAATGGCCTGGAGTGAATAGTTTTTCAGAACATAGTCAGAGGAATTAATGGGAGCACTCTTTGTGTTATAATCGTGTACAAGCAGGGAAGCCGCCTGTTCCAGCCACCGCTCAGTTGGATGGATGGAGCACATATCCGGATGGTGCTCGGTAAACCACATTTGATAAAAAAAATCGCCGGAGCTTCCCCCATGGGAGATCAGGCCGGACAATTCCAGATCATTTTCCGATATCAGCAATCCATTGGGCTGGTTTGAAATGTTCTCTTTTACACGATGCCTCCAACAACTATCCGGAGCAAAAAACAGATCCTCAAGTTTTGATTCATGACCCCGCAACAGGCCCTGGGGATCAAAAATGGATATGGGATCATCCGGCTCAACCGCAAAAATCAAGGCAACCCTGGTAGGTCTGGAATACTTGAAAAGCCCTTCTGTTACGCCATTTAAGATATTGGCAATGCATAATTTTTTATAGGAAGCATCATTCATTGTTATATAAGCCAATTGTGTTGTTTAATTCATGATCTGTTGATACCCTTGTTCCACGCACTTTGGCAAGTTTTTTTTTACGAATTTAATTTGTGTAAGTATTGTAAAATAGCACAGGGATTGCTATTGAATCAAAAAAGTGGAAACAAAACCTTAAGAGGCAATATAAAAAATGAGAAAATTCTTCACTATATTATGGATAC
>DAOWDR010000195.1 GCA_030638935.1 Desulfobacteraceae bacterium
ATAGGCAAACCGTTGGTTCCGGTCATTAACCGGACCATGGGTGTTATCATTTTGCTGCATCAAGGGTAAAATAATCCTGTTGGTAAGGGTTCGTCTGCCAGGCAAAGGATAAAACAGGTATTTTTTAAGCAGCCTGGTTTCCAACGTGGTTTTCCCAGCACCGGTAACCCCAACCAGGATGCAGGAAAAAAACTGATCCAGGGGCCGGTACTGGTCATTTTTTGTATCACCGGCCCCGATAGCATCAGACAATTTGAAAAATTGCATGGTTGAATTTGATTCCTTTAGGATGTCATACCATTGTATTTAAAGGTCAATATGGTTATATCGTCAGACTGTTCTGCATCCTTTGCAAATTGATTCACATCCGAATTCACGGATTCCACGATCCGGTTGACATCCCGGGTCTCATCTTTTGAAAGAATACGTTTTAACCGAAGGTCGGTATATTCATTGTTATCCGGGTCCATGGCTTCGTTAACCCCATCGGTATACAGAAACAGGATATCTCCGGATGTCATTTTCAAAGATTCCTTTACATATGTAAACTCGGGCATTCCTCCAAGAACAAGTCCCGGGCTGATCTTGATATAGTCACATTCTTTGTTATCGATTCTCATCAAAAGCGGCGGGTTATGTCCGGCATTTGAAAAATCAACCTGCCCTGTTTCAAGATCAATGATACAGACAAAACCTGTCACAAACATGCTTTCATCATTATCCTCACACAATGCATTATTGACATTAAAAAAAATATCTTCCGGTGAAATGCCCCGAAGTGCCTCGTTTTTAATCAATGTTTTTGCAATAACCATAAACAGGGACGCCGGCACACCCTTGCCTGATACATCTCCGATGAGAAAACAAAATTTATTTTCAGAGATGAAAAAGAAATCAAACAGATCTCCGCCGACCTCTTTTGCCGGTATCATGCTTGCGAATATGTCAAAATCCTTTCTTTGCGGGAAGGGTGGAAATATCCTGGGCAGCATACTGGCCTGGATCTTTGTGGCTATTTGCAATTCACTTTCAATTTTTTCCTTTGCTGTGGTGGTCTCTTTTAAGTTTTTGATATACAGTTTAAGATCATTGATCATCTTGTTAAACGCTTGTGCCAGCGTCTCGATTTCGTCACCGGTTTCTATTTTAAGGCTTAAATCAAGGTTTCCTTTCCCGACATCCCGGACCCCCTGTGTCAAGTCCAGAATCGGCTGACTGATTTTATCGGACATTTTTACGGCAATCAATATAGTGATGGCCAATATAACGAAAAAAAACAGCAGTACATATTTTTGAATATCAATCAACAATTTTGTAATGCTCTGTTTTTTCGCCACGGTGTAGTCCATGATGTTCTTTTTTGTCTCATCAGCCAGCTTTAAAGCGGTTTGTGCCGAGATGACCACGGCCATGCTCCAACCGGTTTCTTTTATTGAGGCATACCCTATGAACTTTTCTCCAGTGTTCAGCCTGATTTTTGAAAATCCTTTTTGGCCGGCCACCATTTTTTTCACAATCCCCGTAAGTTCGGAATTCCCGGTTTTATACAGGTTGTCCGTGCCATAATCTTTTTTTTGTTCTTCATGACCCAGGGCCGGAAAGGCAATAACATTGCCGTTTTGATCCAGCAAAAAGGCATACCCGATATCCTTTACCTGGGAGGATATAACGTTCAGCATCTTATCTAAGGTAACCGTAACCCCAATCACCCCTTTAAGCTTGTCTTCATTGTCACTGACAGGGCCGGAACAGGCGATCATCAATCTTGATGTGGAAGCACCTTTGAAAATTTTTGTCCATCCGATCCCGTTTCGCTTTACTGCATCCGTATACCAGGGCCGAATCCTGGGATCATAGGGCTTATTTGTTCTGCCACCGGTATCAGGCCAGAGAATATTGATTCCGGTTTGGGTGCCCAGAAAAAAGGACTCAAGGTTTTCATCGTTAAACAGATAGGGTTTAAACACGTCTCCCATGGCCCGCATGTGCAAAAATTCATTTTTCACTGATTTCTTGTCCACCCCCGGTGCAAGGCGGTAAAGATAGGATAACTCTTTTTCATTTTTATTCCCTGAGTATCGGCTGCCGTCAATTTTATCGTTTGCCCATAAAAAGCGGCAAAACTTTGTAATGATATCGACTTCCATCCTGACGGAGTTAAAGAATGTATTAGCGGTTTTCGCCTGTATGGTAACCAGTTGGGTCAAATTAAGTTTTGTCTGTTCCTCTAAGGTTGCACGGCTTTTTTCAGCGGATTCCTTTCCCAGGTGGATACTCTGGTCCAACATATATTTTCCGCCCTTGTACAAGGCATAATAAGCAATGATGGAAAAAGACAATGTGCAAAAAACGGTGATCCCCAGAGTTAACAAAAGCAGTTTGGTCTTAATTTTCAGCGTGGTGATACTTTTATATTTCATTTTTCCCAACCCTATATTCAAAATTATTCAGCTATCTATGAAATGGAAATCATAAAAAAAATCATTGAAAGGGATATTAACCCGATATTTCTGCAAAATCAAAGGTTAAAACATTCGGACCTGTCCGGTTGGTTTTTTAACACAGGTTTTGATAATTAATTTGAAATATTGGTCCAAACGATATAAGGATGAATAAAATATAAATTGCTGAAAATTTTATTTTTACCCTTGGCCAAAAAAATGAAAAAAAAATTCTTCGTGCCCAAAATTGAATCCATTAATGAAATCCAGGTATTTGTCAAAAACAATCTTCCTCAAAACCAGGCTGATTCCAAAAAAATATCAAATATTGAACTAATCATTGAAGAAATTATCATCAACATTATCAATTACGGGTTTGAAGAGGAACCAAACGGTATGATTGATATTGGCATTGATACGAGGAATCATGACATCATTATTGAAATTAGAGACAACGGCATTGCATTCAATCCCCTTGAAAAAAAAGATCCGAATGTGGATGCAGACTTAGATGATCGGAAAATCGGCGGACTGGGTATTTTTTTTGTGAAGCAATTGGTCAAGGATATCAGTTATTCCAGAAAAGAGAGTAAAAATATTCTCCATCTTGTTTTATAATTCAATTGTCTTACATTTTTTCCTGGCATTTATATGCAAATCGATATGAAGTGACTTATTAGGTTATTGAGACTGAGTCCGGGGCCGGTCCGTTGAAAACATCCGACCCCGGACCATTATCGCTAAAATGTCTTAATAACTTCCACTCCGTTAAAGTTCAAGGTATCGCCATTGGGCCCTGTGATGCTCCCCGAGGCCTCATCGGGAAGCATTAGCTTGCCATTGTCCCACATGTCGTCGGTGATTTGAACCGTGTTACCATGTGAATCCACAACCTGAATATCAAAGGTGCCGTTGTTATAGGCCTCCTGGATAGTACTCTCACCCACAAATTTCAGATCCAGTTTAATGGTATCATTGTCTTCTCCGCCGATAAAGGTGTCGCTGCCGTCTTTGGCTAATCCCCAAATGAAAGTGTCGTCCCCCTCCCCTCCCATGACAACATCATCTGCGCCGTCCTTATACCCGCCATCCAATACGTCGTCACCAGCGCCTCCCACAATGAAATCCGCTCCGCCACCGCCTCTTATCTTGTCATCTCCGTCCCCGCCGATCATGAAATCATCCCCACCTGTGCCTTTTTGCCATCCGGCGCCGCCCACTACCTGGTCCAGATCTTCCATGGACATTTGTTTGTCTTTCTTGTTTTCTGTTTTTTTAATTTCTTTTGCCATCAGTTATTTTTCCTATTTTTTGTTTTGTTCAAATCGATCTTGTGAAACCATCAAACTTTTTTCCTGTAGATTTAGTTGATGAATGGTCTTTCGCATGGCAAGGTAAGCACCTTGCAAAGGTTCACTTTCGCAAGCGGTTAATAATGCCTTGTTCATTAAAACTTTCCAACAGCCGCACATTGTCCGTTCAAAACAAATAAATAATTTTTTACTTATTGTCAAGATGGCAATAAGTTTTTTTCGAATGGTGTCGTGTCTCAGGCAGATCCGGGGGTTGCTATGGGGTTGTTAGCAAGAATCATCAAAACAAAAAGGGTTTAACCGAAAACGGCTAAACCCTTCTTTAAAGCTGGTACCGGAGGCGAGACTTGAACTCGCAAGGGCTTGCGCCCGGAGGATTTTGAGTCCTC
>DAOWDR010000085.1 GCA_030638935.1 Desulfobacteraceae bacterium
CAGAATTTCCATTAACAAATGGGCCTCCCTATAGGAAATACCGCCGGGCACGGGCGTCCCAACCCCCGGAGCCTCCAGAGGATCCAGGGCATCCATGTCAACGGTGAGATGGATACGCTTTAAATGGGCAAATTTCATTATGGCCTTATTGGCAACCGAGGAGATTCCCTGTTCGTCGATATCCCGCATGGTAAAGACGGTGATGCCTGATTGTTTCAGCCGTTTCTTTTCAGCCTGGTCCAGGTCCCGCTGGCCGATCAACACCACATTTTCAGGATGAACCTTCATGCCTGGCCTGCCCACGTTCACAAGGGATGGATGGCCCTCCCCTATCAATGCCGCCAAAGGCATGCCGTGGATATTACCGGAAGGGGAGGTTTCAGGAGTGTTAAAATCACCATGGGCATCGATCCAGATCAACCCCACAGGATCATCCCCTGTCACAGCCGCAACAGTACCCACGGCAATGGAATGGTCCCCCCCCAAAAACAGAGGAAAATGCCCCTGTTGGACAGCTTCATGTCCGGCATTATAAATGGCCTGGCAAATCTGGGTGATTTCATTTAAATATTTGTCTTCGGATAGGGGCGCTGGTCCATCGGCATCCCGGATTGGAATCCTCACATCCCCACGGTCCACCACCAGATGTCCAAGCTCTCTTAATCGTGAAATCAATCCAGTGTACCTGAGGGCAGCAGGTCCCATGTCCACCCCCCTGAGAAGCTGTCCGAAATCCATGGGTACACCAATGATGCTAATCTGCTTTGGCATCTTATTCCCTCCATTCAGATGGTTTACATTGACAGCTCCTATACCATAGAGTATGAAATCTATTCAATAAAAAGATAATTCCCCTGCAAGGGATTTGGGAGCCAAGCAAATATGAAATTAAAGCACGAAGTAAGAGCCAGGCAGACCATTGAGACCATTACCGGACTTCTGGAAAACGGGATAAAAAAGATATCTGTTATTATCCGGCATTCAGATCGGTTTTTCCCCACAGAGGCCAGGATGGAACCCTTTATGGGACTGACGGAAGCGGGTAAATCCTTTGCCCTGGAATTGGGAAAATCCCTTCCTGAAAAACCAATTCCCAAACTTTTTTCCTCCACCTTTGGCCGGTGCATTGAAACCGCCTATCTGATTGACAAGGGCTATACCCAACAGCACAACACCCAGGTAAACCACACCATCACAAGTGATTATCTGGCCCCTTTTTACATTAAAGACATTGAAAAGGCCATTCATCTTGTTCAAACCCAGGGCAGTGATCTCTATATCCGTAACTGGTTTGACAATAAAATTGACGATGACATCATGGAAAACCCGGAAAAAACCTCGGCCATTTTAAGTGAATACATGACAGACCGGCTCAAGCAGCTCAATGGCAGTGAAATAGCTGTCTGCGTCTCCCATGACTGGAATATTTTCCCTTTAAAGGAATTTAAACTAGGGCTTGCCCATGAAACAAAGGGAGATGTGGGATACCTTGACGGGGTGGTATTCTATGAAGATGGCGGCCAATATTTTGTAACCTCTTTCCAGAGTGACCCCCAACCCATTTAAAACTTGATTTTTACCGGAACCCGGCAATTAGATCTGGGTATGGGTGACGTCTGGGGATTTTGATTTAATTTTAATAAGATTATTCTGGCAAAATTGTTCAGGATCAACTATATCTCCAATTATGTAGCGGGTTTTTTGATTTTGAATTTTCATCCTAATAGTTGAATTTCAAATCTGAAACTGAAAATTCAGTTCATACCACATCTTGTATCCCGCAAAAATTTTAAAAATCCGGACTGGCGAAAGAAACGCTTGGCAAATTGGGGAATTTGACTCCTGAGCGATTATACCATGATTAACCGCTAGGAATCCGTTTTGGAAATTACTCTCATACTCCTTTGACACTGAATATTTTCTTTTTTAAAAAGAAGGAAATGGCGTCTGGATTGTATTTGCAATGGGTTACAATTTCCTGTAATGTTATTTGAATTGAATTGACCGGAATACCAAATATGTTCTGGTGTTTTTATGATTTGGGAAGTGTGTAGAATATGGCAAGTATTCTACTCTGAAACCAAAGTTCATTTCGACATAAAAGGGGATTCTCATGACTGAAAAACCCACCTATGAAGAATTAGAAAAAAGAATTCAGGAATTAGAGCAATCTGAAGCCGACCGAAACCAAATGGCAAATACGCTGCGGGAGAGTGAGGAGCGATATAAGAGCCTTTTCAAAAACAATTATTTCGTAATGATGCTTATTGATCCTGATAATGCAGATATTGTAGATGCCAATCCAGCAGCTATATCCTATTATGGTTGGAGTCATGAAGAACTTATCAAGAAAAAAATAACTGATATAAATATTTTCACTAAAGAAAAAGTATTCCAGGAAATGGAGCGGGCAAAGAAGGGACATCGACAACAGTTTTTGTTTCGTCATCGTTTGTCAAACGGGGAAATTCGAGATGTTGAAGTATACAGCAGCCCAATCACTGTTCGTGGAAAAAAACTTTTGTATTCGATTATTCATGATCTCAGCAAGCGCAAGAAGATGGAAGAAGAGCTGAATGAAGCAAGGCAATATAATCGTGGGCTTATCGAGGCTAACCTTGACGCCCTGGTAACAATTTCGCCCAAAGGTAAGATTACCGATGTTAATAAAGCCTCTGAATTAATTACAGGGCTGCCCCGCAAAGAGATCATCGGGACAGATTTTTCAAATTATTTTACTGATCCCGATGCTGCTCGTAAGGGTTATCAACAGGTTTTCAGGGATGGTTATGTCAGAGACTACCCG
>DAOWDR010000167.1 GCA_030638935.1 Desulfobacteraceae bacterium
AACAAGCGGTGACCTCATTGTAATGGCACATCATACCAAGGAAGTTGACCTGGAAGATGCAGTCATGGGCTCCACAATGGAACAGGTGGTATTGAGATCGGCCTGTCCCGTGGCAAGTGTCAGTAAGCCCAATAGATTGTAATTGCCATTGGCAGTGAATAAGCCGGATCAAAATAAAACAGATAAAAAAGCCAAGACTGTTCTGGTCATTGAAGATGAAATGGATATGCGGTTCTACCTCATGGCCATGGTCAGATCTCTGGGGTTTGAATCCATCCTTACCCGGAACGGGGTCCAGGGATTGGATGCGCTTTCCACCCTGCGCCCTGACCTGATTATTTTGGATGTGATGATGCCGGAAAAGGGCGGGGCCATTGTTTACCAGGAATTGAAAACCAATCCTTTGTACAGAGATATTCCTTTGATTGTTTTTTCAGGGGTGGATTTTCATTCATTTACCCATTATATAAAAATGCTGAACCTTGGGCGGGACACAAAAATCCCTTTTCCCAAATACTATGTTGAAAAATCAGCTGATCCAGACTATTTAAAGGAAGTTATAAAAAAATGCATAACCCTGGACGGGATAGATAACCATGGCAATGAAGGTTCTGATTGTTGATGATGAGGAAGGAATCCGCAAGGTTCTTGGCATCAGTCTTGCGGATGTGGGATATGAAGTGCATACGGCCGAGGATGGTCGTGTGGCGGTGCAGGCGGTTAAGCGTCTGTTGCCGGATATTGTTCTGACCGATATCCGAATGCCCGGAATGAACGGGATTGATCTGCTGGGATTTATCAAGGAGAAATTTCCTGACATTGAGGTGATCATGATCACCGGGCACGGGGATCTGCGCCTGGCCATTGAGAGTCTTAAAATGGATGCCGTGGATTTTATCACCAAACCTATTAACAATGATATCCTTGAAATAGCATTGAAACGTGCAACAGACAGGATTGAAACCCGGAAAAAAATAGGGCAGTATACAAGAAACCTTGAAGGGTTGGTAAAAGAAAAGACCTGCAGACTTGAAAGATCTGAAAAACGGTATATTCAACTGTTTAATGAATCGCCCTCCCTTATTACCATCCAGGACAGGGGGTTCCAAATTATCGAATCCAACAATCGGTTCAAGGAACAATTCGGGGAATCTCCCGGTCTCTGCTGTTATCAGGTTTATAAAAAACTTTCCAACCCCTGTTCCGGCTGTCCCGTGGAAAAAACCTTTGTGGACGGCAAAACACACGTGGCGGAAATGGATGTTCGCTTAAAGGACGGGAGTACCCGGAATTTTTTGGTCCAGACCGCAGCTATTACAGACCCAGATGGACGGGTCGAACATGTGATGGAAATGTCCACGGATGTGACCATGATCCATGAACTCCAGGATCACCTGGCTGCTTTGGGCCTGCATATCTCCTCTATTTCCCACGGGATTAAGGGGCTCCTCACAGGACTTGACGGAGGGGATTATCTGATTTCCACGGGTATCAAGAAAAATGATACCGACCTTGTGGCCGACGGCTGGGAGATTGTAAAGGAAAAAATATCCATGGTACGGAAGATGGTCCTGGATATTTTATTTCATTCCAAGGACCGGACCCTGGACATTTCGTCGGTGGATGTCTTTGATTTTATCCAGGAGCTGACCACCACCCTGGATCCAAAGATGAAAAAAGCCGGAATTGTTTTAACCCTGAATATCCCAAAGCCCGGAACTCAAATTTCTATGGATAAAACTATTCTATTACCCGCTTTTTTAGCCATCCTTGAAAATGCCATTGATGCCTGTGTTGCAGTTAAAAAAATTAAAAAACACCTGGAAATAAAGATTGATGTAATTTTGACTGAAAATTTGATGGACAATTCGATGGACAATAGGATTGAGTTTAAAATTAGGGATAATGGGAAAGGGCTTGCCAGGGCCTTTCAGGAAGAGGTGTTTTCTCTGTTCTATTCTGACAAGGGGAACAAGGGAACAGGCCTTGGACTCTTTATCGCCCAAAGAGCTGTGAAACAGCACAAGGGGATTATCAAGGTTGATTCAAATCCGGGAGAATATACGGAATTTACAATCTCCCTTCCGGTCCATTAATCAAAAAAAAAGGTTGCCATGTTTATAAAACAATTCAGATATTCAAGGGACAATCTGGGATACCTTGTCTTTTCAGACACCCAGGGTATTGCAATCGATGCTGGAAATCCAGGTGATATTTTTGATTTTGCCAGGGGCCAGGGTGTTTCCATAAAATATGTGACCAATACCCATTTCCACCATGATCACACCGGAGGGAACACTGTGCTGCTGGAAAAAACCAATGCCCGGTTTATTGATTGCCGCCGGGTCATGGAAAATCGGGTGATTACCTTGGATGGCGAAAAGATTGAAATTATTCCAACACCGGGCCATACAGAGGATAGTGTTTGTTTTAAAGCCGGTGATTTTCTGGTGACCGGGGATACCCTGTTCAATGGGACAGTGGGTAATTGTTTTTCAGGAGATTTGAGCAGTTTTTTCATCTCTTTAAAAAAACTGCTGGCTTTTCCCGGGGAAACAAAAATTTATAGCGGTCATGATTATGTTCAAGAGTCCATGAAAGAAGCCGCCTCCCTAGAGGTGGATAATCCGGATATTGAGGCCTATCTTCAAAAATATGAGCCTGGGCTGGTTGTCTCAACCCTGGCTGATGAGTTATTGGTGAATCCCTATATCAGGTTTAACGCCCCGGGTATGATAAGCCTATTGGAAAAAAGGAAGATGCCTTTTAAAACAGAGGAACAAAGGTTTATTTCCATCATGGAAATATATTAAATTCTCCATTGGGAACCATTGATTAATTCTCAATTGTTCTTAACTTAATAAAATATTTACGTCTTCGGCTTATCCTGTTGTCCTAGGGAGAGCATTAAGATATTTTTATTTCATTTTGGAGATAGCGTTAATGCTTGATAAAAATATTAAACCTTCAGCTGATTCCCAGGACCAGGTATTTGCTTTGGGCAGACAGCTTACAATAGAATATTATGAATGCGGGCAAAATGTTCTGCTCAGCTGCGATGCAGTGGAGAAAGCCTTGCTCAAGGGTGCAGATGATAGCGGTGCCACAATTATCAGCTCTTCTTTCCATAAGTTTGAACCCCAGGGCGTGAGCGGGGTGGTGATCATTGCGGAGTCTCATTTTACAGTGCATGCGTGGCCGGAACATGATTATGCAGCCGTGGATATTTTTACCTGCGGCGATAATATTAATTTGGATGCAGCCATCCATTCCATGGAAAAATCCTTTGGATCAGGCCGGGTGGTGATTTCTTCGGATCAGAACCGGGGTATTATTTCCCATTCCCTTGATTTGAAATCAGACTCAAAATCCCAAGCAAAATCAGACTATATTTCAGAGACCATAAAAGACCGGACTACACTGCCTATTTCCTGGAGAAAGGCCTATGATAAAAAAGATCCCTGGGGGGTGTTAACCTCGGTGGATATCTATGATTGTGCGCCGGATATCATCAGGGATGCCAAGATGATTGAAAAATTTGTGGCAGATCTTTGTGAACTGATTAAGATGAAACGGTTCGGCAATTGCCAGGTGGTCCATTTTGGAGAGGATGAAAAGGTAGAGGGATTCTCCATGACCCAGCTCATTGAAACCTCCCTTATCTCAGGTCATTTCGCAAATGCAACCAATGCCGCATACCTGGACATTTTCTCCTGTAAGTTTTACGAGCCCCGGGAAGTGGCAGAGTTTGCCAGGTCATTTTTCAAGGGCAATAACTATAAAATGCAGATTGCCCTGAGGCAATAATATGACCAATAATATGATCAATCTAAACACAGTTAAAAACGGCTGGTTTTCGGAAATTTGTCCCATGTGGCCCGGGGTTGCCCTCTCCCTTGAAATTATGGAAACCCTTTACAGTGAGAAGAGCCGGTTTCAACAAATTGACCTTTACCAGACACGGCACCATGGTAAGATGCTGGTGCTTGACGGTATCATTCAACTCACAGAATTTGACGAATTCACCTACCAGGAAATGATGGCCCATCTACCCTTGTTCTCCCATCCCGATCCCAAAAATATTTTGGTCATCGGAGGTGGAGACGGTGGCGTTTTAAGGGAAATAGGCCGTCATCCCCAAGTTGCGAAGATTGATTTTTGTGAAATCGATGAAGCTGTCATTGCCGTATCAAAAGAATTTTTACCCTCACTTGCCTGTGGGTATGATGATCCAAGAGTCAAAGTACATATTGGTGACGGCCATGCCTTTGTGAAAAATAAAATCAATGCCTATGATGTGATTATTGTGGATTCATCGGATCCCATTGGACCAGGTGAAGCCCTGTTTAAAAAATCTTTTTATGAGGGCCTGAAAAATGCTCTTAAACCAGGTGGCATAATTGCCACCCAGGGAGAATCTATTTTCATGCACCAGGACTGGGTGGTCACCCTGGCCGGGATAACCCGGGAATTGTTTTTGGTCCAGGCCTATGCTAATATTTGTGTGCCCACATATCCGGGCGGAAATATCGGAATTTGCATGGGGTCGCTGGGGCCGGAACTGGTAAGACCTGCCCGGCAAATTTCTCAAATTCTCCAGGATCAGTTAAAATATTATACCCCGCAAATACATAAAGCCGCATTTGTGTTGCCCCACTTTGTTGAAAAACTGCTGAAAGAGTAATGAATTTGTAATGGATACCCCAATAGAGATAAGATTGATCAAAAAAGCTTCTTTGGATGCCCTTGTTTTGCTGTACAAGGATGCGGGATGGTGGAAGGACAGCTATGGGGACGCACCTGAATTTTTACATCGCATTGTGGCGGATTCCGCTCTTTTTGCCGGTGCATTTGCAAATAAAAAAATGATCGGCATGGGAAGAGCCCTGTCCGATCTGGCAAGTGATGCTTATATTCAAGATGTCGCTGTTTTGAAAGAATTTCAGGGCAGGGGTATTGGTAAAAAAATTATTCAAACACTGATCACCGGGTTAAAGAAAAGCGGTGTAGACTGGATCGGTCTGATTGCCCAACCCGGAACAACAGATTTTTATGAAAAATTGGGATTTCAATTGCTTGAAGGACATGTCCCGCTAAAACTAAAGGACAAAAAATAATGAAAGCCAGATCTGAGCAAGTAAGGTATGACCCAGAGCAATTTATAGCCTTTCCGACTCCATGCCGTTTTAAACTGGAGGACCAGACATTGATTCGGTCTTTTATAGATCCGTTCAACCCTGAGTCCTGCGAATTTAATTTTTCGAATCTTTTCTGCTGGCAGGAGATATATCAATATTCCTGGTTCATTTATGAGGGGCGACTGGTCATCTATGACGGGGTCAACAAATGCGGTTTTCTGCCCTTGGGAGAAAAGTTTTCGCCCCATGAAATAATAGCGTTGTCACACCATCTGATCTCCCTGGGCTTTGAACCGGATATCAGTATTTTCCCAGGGGCATATGTTGATGCACACCCAGGTATTGAGCAGTTCTATACCGTCC
>DAOWDR010000232.1 GCA_030638935.1 Desulfobacteraceae bacterium
AGGCTTGAATCCCACAGTGGGTAAGACCCTGCCAGATCCCAACAAATCCGGTGCCTATAGTTTTATCAAGGCCCCGAGATACAATGGCGAACCCCATGAAGCAGGCCCCCTGGCAAGAATGTGGGCCACCAATCCTGACCTGTCCAAAAAAGGCCAGGACACCCTGGGTGTTAAAAAATTACGCGACATCGGTGATGCCTGTTTCTCCACACTCGGCCGTCACGTTGCAAGGGCTGAAGAGACAGCCCTTGTTGCCATGGCTGTGGAAGAGTGGATTGCCCAGGCCCAGCCCGGCAAGGAAACATTTGTTCCCACTCCGATTCCAAAAAATGCAGAAGGTCTTGGCATGACAGAAGCCCCCCGTGGAGCATTACTCCACTATGTGGACATTAAAGATTCTGTTATTTCGAACTACCAGATCACCTCTGCCACCATCTGGAATGCAAACCCGAGAGATGACAAGGGAATTAGAGGCCCCATTGAGGAAGCCCTCGTTGGAGTGACGGTTCCCGACATTGAAAATCCGGTGAATGTGGGGCGGCTTATCCGCTCCTACGACCCCTGACTGGGTTGTGCCGTCCACGTGCTGGACGCAGACACTGGCAAAACAATTAAAGTAGAAGTACCTCTTTAATTTACGCTTATTGATATAACCATTGGGGGGATGTAAACTATCATCCTCCCAATGGTATTAACCTTGGTATTTACCTTTTTTTTATAAACAGACCGTTATCAGCGAGAACATGAAAATGAAAAAACTATTGGTTCTGGGGGTTGGCAACACCCTTCTCATGGATGAAGGAATCGGTGTCCATGCCATCTATGAATTATGGAAGGAAAAAGAGGACTGGGATGAAACCCTGGTTGATTTTATTGATGGCGGCACATTTACCCAGGATCTGTTTTATCTGTTTGAAGAATATGAAAACATACTGGTTCTTGACATTGTCAGGGCCGACCATGAGCCCGGCACCATTTTCAGCCTGGAAGAAGACCAATTAAGAAAAGAGGAAAAACAGATGCTTTCCCTCCATGACGTTGATCTTCTGGACTCCCTGGGCATGGCCCAGATGCGGGGGCACCGCCCCTATCTGAGGGTAATCGGCATTGAGCCTAAACAAATAGACTGGGGAACCGAGCTGACCCCTACCCTGGCAAAGGCTTTCCCATCCTTTTTAGAAGTAACCCGAAAACATATTAAAGAGATTCTGGCCACATCAGACTCCATTGCTTAAGTTCCAGGGTTTAAAAATTTAAGTGGGGCCCTGAATACAATTACCCCGGGCCCGCTGAAAAAATTTCAACAAATCCTGGGAAGCTGTTCTCCGGTCAGCATGTCAATAATCCTTGAACCTCCAATTAGGGTTTCCAGAAAAACCCGGCCGGGATCTTTGTCCGTAACCTCACCAATGATAACAGCATCTTTTCCAAATTCGTCCTGCTGAATGATCTCCAATACTCTTTGGGCATCCTTTTCCGGTACAAAGGCAATCAATTTTCCCTCATTGGCAATGTAAAGGGGATCAAATCCCAACAATTCACAAGTGCCCCGCACAGCCCCTTTTATGGGCAGTGTTGACTCGGCAATATTCATCCCCACATTGGACTGGACCGCAATTTCGTTCAGGGTGGTGCCAAGCCCCCCCCTGGTGGGGTCGCGGAGTACATGGATCTCACATGAAGATTCAATGATCGACTGGACCATTTTGTTTAAAGGGGCTGAATCTGTTTTAATATCAGAATCAAATTTTAAGCCTTCCCTGGTACTCAACACGGTAATTCCATGATCGGCAATGGTACCGCTGACAATAATCTTGTCTCCGGGCACAGCATTGCTGCCGGACACGTTCACCCCAGGGGCAATCATACCGATCCCCGAGGTGTTGATAAAAATTTTGTCTGCCTTGCCCCGGGGCACCACCTTGGTATCGCCGGTGACAATTTTCACCCCGGCCTTTTTAGCAGCCCCTGCCATGGTTTCAAGAATGGTCTTAAAGTCTGCAAGGGGCAGTCCCTCTTCAATGATAAGCCCCACAGATATATATTGCGGGATAGCTCCGCACATGGCAATATCGTTCACGGTTCCGTTGACGGCCAAATCTCCTATATTGCCCCCGGGAAAAAAAATGGGGTCCACCACATATGAATCCGTGGAAAAGGCAAGCTTCCCTTCCCCAACATTCAAAGTTGCGCCGTCATCCTGTTTGGCCAATTCCGGATTATCAAACAGGGGGAGTATCATTTGGGAAAACATTGAATGGGAAATTTTTCCCCCGGACCCGTGATCCAATAAAATTTTATCCTTTGTCATTTTTTATTCCTTTATTATCATAAAAAAAGGCGAAACAGCAATTTGCCAACCTCTTCCTTTCTTATGATTTTGCTGTTTAACTATATCTATAGAAGGCTGCACACGACCCTTCGCTGGAAACCATACAGGGTCCCACAGGCGTCATCGGGGTGCAGGTTTTCTTATAAAGTTTGCAAGCCTCCGGGGTTTTCAGTCCCATGAGAATTTCTCCGCAGGCACACCCCGCAGGTTCCGCTACCTCGGGCATATCCATATTAAACTTTTTGGCAGCATCAAAGCCTTCAAACTCTTTTTTCAGGCCCATGCCGCTGGCCGGAATATCGCCAATCCCCCGCCAGGTAGCATCGCAAAGCTCAAACACCTGGTTCATGATGGCCTTGGCCTTTACATTACCCTGGTCGGACACGGCCCGGGGATAGGCATTTACCAGGGCAGGCACACCGGTCTCATTTTGTTGAATCAAAATGAGAACTGCCTTGAGGATATCAATGGGTTCAAACCCGGTAATCACCGAGGGGATATCATATTTCTCAAAGGTATCCCTGTAGGCATTGGTTCCGGTTATCACGGACACATGGCCGGGCAGGATAAATCCGTCGATTTTCACCCCATCGGTTTCCATAAGAGCTGACAGGGCCGGCGGAGTAAGCTTGTTAGCCGAGTAGATGGTAAAATTATTTACCCCTTCCCCCTTTGCAGATAAAATAGTGGCGGCTATGGTGGGAATAGTGGTCTCAAACCCCACGGCACAGAAAACCACCTCCTTGTCTGGATTTTGTTTTGCAATATCCACGGCATCAAATGCAGAATAGACAATCCTGACATCGGCACCTTCTGCATTTTCCTTTGCCAGGGTGGAACCTGACCCCGGCACCTTCATCAAATCGCCAAATGTGGTAACGATCACATTTTCCTTTTTTGCAAATTCCACAAAGGCATCAATATCTTTCTGGGCTGTCACGCAAACAGGACATCCCGGCCCGGATAAAAGAGTGATACCCTTTGGCAGAACACTCCTTATGCCATGTTTGAAAATGGACATGGTATGGGTACCGCAAACTTCCATCAACCGCAGATCCTTATGGCTCACGGCCTGGATTTTTTCAACTAACATTCGTGCCAGATCCGAATCCCTGTACTCATCTACATATTTTAAGCTCATTATATCTTCCTCAATTAAACTCCTGCTGTTGATTGATTTTGTGCAGCCGCTACCAGGACCTGGCCCAGGGGGATACCACCGTCTCCCGTGGGCACCTGGGTATGGGTGTATACGCTAAACCCCTTTTTCTCAAGCCCCAAAATGGTATGATTCAATACAAGATTGTTGTTAAAAACCCCGCCGGACAAGACTGCCTTTTTAATGCCGGTATCAAGTCCTACCCT
>DAOWDR010000546.1 GCA_030638935.1 Desulfobacteraceae bacterium
AAAATCGGTCCATTGATTTTCTGGTAAGGTTGGATATAAATTGCGTTTTACGCCTGATGAAAAATTTATTTGGATTAAGTAAGAGCCAATTTCTTTGTTCGTGTTTTGAAAACTCTTTTTAATTATTGGAAAGGCTTCTTTCCTAAATTCCGGGTCTTTTTTCTTTATGTTATTAATCAAGGAATCGATCCATTCATCGGTATAACCGCTCGGATAAATTATAATGGACTCAATTAATTCTCTGATTTTGCTTCTAAGTTTTATTCTTAAATCTATTTTGTCCTGATCAATCACAGACTCCAAGGCTTCATACAACGATTTTAGACCTATTAATTTTTCTTTTGTATCTTCATTAATAGAAGTCAATTCCGTTAATTCGGTGTTGATTCTATCTTTGGCCTTTTTTAGATGTTCTGTTTCCGTGATTCGATCATCCAAAGTACCTATCAATTGTTTTTGGACAGCTTCATTCGGGTTTGTAGCAATCGCCTGACCAGATCTAAAAATTTACCTAAAGCTCCTTTTGAAGTATGCTCTCCTTTAAAGGCTGATAGGCCCAGATCTTTTAATTTTAGTGTTTTATCAAGTTCAAGATTGTGTTCTTTTGCATAGTTTTCAGACAATTCTAACTGTCTTCTTAAACTGTCGCCTTTCCTTTGGTCAGTTGTTGAAAATCGGATATAAGAATATGCTTTAGGTTTTGTAGAGTTCACGGTATGCTCCTGTTGATAAGATGTTAACTTATTTGAGGATCTGAATAACAATAACAAAATGAACCCCAAAAATCAAATATGCTATAACATGCTGATGACAGGCCCCCCGGGATCTGGAAAAAGCATGCTGGCCCAAAGACTGGCAGGTATTTTACCTCTGCCCAGCTTTGGGGAATCAATGGAAATTGCAAGGGTTTATTCGGTGATGGGACTTGTTGGGAAAAATTTCGAAATCCTCGGGACACGTCCTTTCAGGGCCCCCCACCATACCATTTCCGATGCCGGGATGGTGGGGGGCGGATCCAAACCTGTTCCCGGGGAAATCAGCCTGGCCCACCATGGCGTGCTTTTCCTGGATGAATTTCCGGAATTTAAGAAAAATGTATTGGAGGTGTTGCGCCAGCCACTGGAAGAGGGGCAGGTCACCATTGCAAGGGCCGGTGCAAAGGCAACATATCCCTGTGAGTTCATGCTGGTGGCTGCAATGAATCCATGTCCCTGCGGCAACTTTGGGAATCCTTTGCAGGAATGTTCCTGTGCCAGGCCCCAGGTCCAGCGGTATCGGTCAAAAATTTCCGGGCCGCTTTTGGACCGCATCGATATTCAAATCGAGGTTCCCCAGGTTTCCTATGATGAGATGGCAAGTGACCTGCCTGCTGAATCCTCGGCTGATATCCGTACAAGGGTTAACAAGGCCCGGGAGATTCAGAACCAGCGGTTTAAAATGCAGGGGCTTATGTGCAATGCCAGGATGGGATCTCTCCAACTAAAAAAGGCCTGTCTCCTTGGAGCTGATGCCCAATCTGTTCTTCACCAGGCAATGGACAGGTTGGGATTTTCTGCCAGGGCATTTAACAGTATCCTAAAGGTTGCCAGAACCATTGCGGATCTTGCCTGTGAAAAAAAAATTTGCCGGCAGCATGTTCTGGAAGCTATTCAATATAAAAGCTATGGCAGGAGTGATGCTTCGGCTTTTTAAACACCCATCAGCGGTTTACAATCTGATACAAGCACTTATAGTATTTGTTACTATTATTAGAAATCCCTGTCCTAGGCAGGACAAAATCCAATAAACTGACAAGAAATACAGCAAAGAAAGATTTATGATTAAAAAAGATATTTTTAACAAAGAGGTAAAAGCACAATTTAAAGCCGCTGCCAAAGATCGGATGTATCGGTTTGTCATGGCCGATGGCATGATAAAGGGGGCAGTGGTCCACACCACCCGGATGGTTAATGAAATGCGGGCAAACCACGGGCTTGGCGCCCTGGAAACCCTGGTGCTGGGCCAGGCCTATATTGCCGCAGCTCTCATGTGTTCAAGTCTTAAGGGCAAGGACAGGGTCAGTCTTAATATTAGGTGTTCAGGGCCGGTTAAGGGACTTGATGTGGAATCCAACACCTTTGGCGAGGTCAGGGGTTCCCTGAAAAACAGGGAGATCCAGGTGGAAGATCCCAAGCAGATTAAATATTTATCCACCTTGTTTGGTGCAGGATTTTTAACCTTAACCAAATATCTTGAAGATGCCAAAACTCCTTATTCAGGACAGATTGCCCTGGAGCACGGCAGCATTGCCGAAGACCTGGCCACTTATTTTTTAAGGTCGGAGCAGATTCCCACGGGATTTAAGCTGAGTGTTTTTTTTAATGACAAAGAGGAGGTGGAAGGAGCCGGTGGTATTTTTCTCCAGGCCATGCCCGGTGTCTCCCCTGAACAGGTCATTGACGCAGAAAACAGGATCCAGCAGATTCATTCTTTAGGGCAAGCTTTTGCCAGAGGGGAGTCCCCCGAAAAATTGATTGAGAAAGAATTTGTAAGTTTGTCTCCCCGGTTTCTTGATAGTTCCCGGGTGGAGTTCTTCTGCCGGTGCAACCGGAAAAGAATGGAAGATTATCTTAAAAATTTGTCCGCCCATGATAGGGATGAGATCATGGAAAAAGGGCCTTTCCCCCTTGAGGCCAGGTGTCATCATTGTAATTCCGTATACCAATTTTCCAAAGATGATATGGCCTCCTTTTAATCTTCATGAACTCAAGATTTAGGAGTTGGGCCTAGGGGTTGAAAAAGAAAAACTTTAAAAAAATAAGAGTTTCCCTTGCAAAAGAATATAAATATATTATAAATACCGGTAGTGTAGGACAGCCATAAGACGGCTATAATAAAGCTAAATCAGATATAAAAGAAAGGCTAAAGATCATGTGTAATAATTGTAATGAGCATTCTCACCACCACCACCACCCGGAGATTGTTCAACTTATGCCCGTTCAAAACAACCTGTATGCGGTTTACAAGACAAAAACTCCTCTTGAATTTGCGGTTGAAACAGGGGAAGGCGATATCAGCCTTGTTTCTGTGCTGTTCATGGGACTGATCCGCCATGGAGAAAAAACCATGGTGGAAGGCTTTTTTGCCTCAAGTGCCATTAACTCCTGCGAAGATGTGGATGGGTTCAAGGGGTATGCATCATCCCTTGAAGATGCGGAAAAACTATACGCATAGTTCATTGTAAAGCGCCTCAAACCAAGGAGAACAAATGCATAAACTTTTAAATGACAGCCCAGGTGAAAAAATAATGCTCCTGGGGAACGAAGCCATCGCAAGGGGTGCTGTTGAAGCAGGGGTGGCATTTGCCACCACCTATCCTGGTACCCCCTCTTCTGAAATTTCGCTTAATCTTTTCCAGATGTCCCAGGAATCCGATCTCTACTTTGAGTACAGCACCAATGAGAAGGTGTCCCTGGAAGTTGCTGCTGCCGCTGCTAATTCCGGTCTTCGAACCTTTTGCATGATGAAGCATGTGGGGCTGAACGTAGCTGCCGATCCTTTGATGACCCTGGCCTATGTGGGGGTCACCGCCGGCATGGTAATTTTAAGTGCAGATGACCCGGCAATGTTCTCCAGTCAGAATGAACAGGACAATCGGTATTATGCCAAATTTGGTGGTTTGCCCATGCTGGAACCTTCTTCTGTTGCAGAAGCAAAGGATATGATAAAGCAAGCATTTGAGCTGTCAGAATCCCTTGGTCAGCCCGTGTTGTTGAGGACCACCACACGGATCAACCATTCCAATGCATTTGTTACCTTTGGTGATATTCAAAAACCTCAAATCCAGGGCCGGTTTATCCGTGATCCCCATCGGTGCGTCACTGTTCCCGCCGTATCCCGGGGGCTCCATGTCAAGCTTCTGGAAAAGTTGGAAAAAGCCGCTGGCTTGGCTGAATCTTCCGAATTCAACTTTGTCCAGGGCAGTGGAAAATTTGGTATTATCACCAATGGTGTGAGCTTCCATTATGCTGAAGATGCAGTAAAAGACTTAGGAATTGAAGACAAAACCAGGATCTTGAGAATGGGATTTTCCAACCCCCTGCCTGAAAAAATGATAAAAGGCTTTCTAAAAAATTGCGAAAAGGTATTGGTCATTGAAGAGGGTGAGCCTTTTATGGAAGAGGCAGTTAAAGCCTTTGGCCAGGAAGCCGGAATTGTCATTCCAATTAATGGCAAATCCAAGAACCTTTTTTCCCGCCTCTCAGAGTATGACCCGGCCATGGTCCGGAAAAACATAGCCAATTATTTTGGCATAGATTATACCCCGGCAAAAGGGGTGGATATGGCCGACATTCCTGAAATACCCATGCGGCCTCCCAATCTCTGTTCTGGCTGTTCCCACAGGGCCACCTTCTACGAAGTGAAGAAGGCTGCCAAAGACATGGATATGGAGATTATCTGCCCTACGGATATCGGGTGTTATACCCTGGGTTTTCTGCCCCCCTTGAGCATGGGTGATTTTGTTATCTGTATGGGATCTTCGGTCAGTACTTCCTGCGGGTTCAGTCAGGCCAGTGACCAGAAAGTGGTCTCTTTTATCGGGGACTCCACCTTTTTTCATTCCGGCATCACAGGCCTTGTGAATGCGGTTTTCAACAACCATAATTTTACCCTGGTCATCCTTGAAAATGATATCACGGCTATGACCGGCCACCAGCCCCATCCCGGCGTGGATATGGAGAAGTTCGGCCTTAACACCTACGGTCGGGTTAATATTGAAAAGCTGGTCCGGGCCCTGGGTGTGGAACATATATCCATTGTCAAACCCTTTAAGGTGAAGAAGAGTATCGACATCATCAAGGAGGCCCTGGCATTCAAAGGCGTGTCCGTGGTCATTTCCCAGGAGCCCTGTGTCCTCTATGCCAAGAGCTTGAAGCTGCTTAAGCCCAAGGCTTTTGTGGTAACGGATAAATGTACAGACCATAAGGATTGTATCAATACCATTGCCTGTCCCTCTTTTTACATAGAAGACGACCGGGTGAAGATTGATGCCGATACCTGCGTGGGGTGTGCTGTCTGCGCCCAGATCTGTCCTGAAAATGCCATCAGGCCCTTGAAAAAATAACCCTAAGAAAAGGATACCAAAAAGATATGGAAACAACCAGGCTTGTAATCGTAGCCGTTGGCGGACAAGGCAATCTTCTGGCTTCCAAGGTACTGGGCGAAGCTGCTCTGATTTCAGGGGTGCCGGTACGAATGAGTGAGATTCACGGTATGGCCCAGCGGGGCGGTGTGGTGGAATCAGCCATTGTCTTTGGCGATGCCACAAGCTCCATTATTTCCGATGGGGAAGCCGATATTCTGTTGGGTTTTGAACCGGCAGAGACCCTGAGATCCATCAACCGGTGCAGTAAAAAAACCATGGTGATTACCAACACCGCAACCCTGCCGCCTTTCACCGTCTCCATCGGCAAAGGCGTCTACCCGGACGTGGAGAATATCAAGAGTCTGCTCAAGGCAAAAACCGCAGGATTAGTCTGTCTTGACGCCATGGAACTTGCAAGGGAAGCCGGCAGCCCCATGAGTGTTAATATTGTGCTCCTGGGCGCCCTGATCCAGACCGGCGCCCTTGGGTTTACAAAGGAAAATGTGATT
>DAOWDR010000376.1 GCA_030638935.1 Desulfobacteraceae bacterium
CAGGGATAAAATGGCATTGTACCCAATGCCTGCCGCCACCCCCATGAGGATCAAGCCGATGATGATGGTTACAAAGGATTCGATTTTCTGGTGGCCGAAGGGGTGACATTCGTCTGCCGGGGCAGTCCAGTATTTTACCCCCAAAAGGATGACAAAATCCGAGGAGGTGTCTGAGAAACTGTGCAGGGCATCTGCCACCACAGCCTGGCTGTTTCCCAGTATGCCAAGGCCGAATTTAACCCCGGACAGGAGAAGGTTGGCCAAAAGTCCGATCAGGGTAATGTTTCTGATCTTAGCTTTTGCATCCGGCTTTTCTAAATAGATGTTCATTCATACTCCATTGGTGGAAACAGATATTTTTTATTTTTTGCTTTAATCAGGGGAATAAATTTTAAATTGGCCTTTGGAAAGGTAAAGTCATTGATTTCAGAGACCTGGATCCACTTATAATCAATGGGGCCGTTCAAGGCAATTTTCCCTGAAACATAGTGGCAGTAAAATACGTCCATTTCAATCTTAAAATGGGTATACTCATGTTTTATACGGATCAAAAATGAATCAATTGCCACCTCAATTCCTGTTTCCTCCCTGATTTCCCGGCTGCATGCAGACAGGCTTTCTTCATTTTGTTCAAGTTTTCCGCCGGGAAATTCCCACAACCCTCCCAAAAGGCCATCCAACGGCCTTCTGGTAATAAGCAGGTATCCGTTTTTCCGGACAATGCCCACGGCAATCTTTTGGGTGGCAATCTTTTTGAATGGTTCCAATGGGGCAGGTCCTTTGGTGGATCAGGTTCTGATTTAAAGTCAGCCGGGATTGTGTCTTGGCGGTTATTTTAATTTTCCTGTTTTCCAGTTTCGGATCAGGGTTAAAAATGTTCTGACCCCAATACCGGAAGGCCCCTTGGGAATATAGGTTTTTTCCGTAAAATCCCAGGCAGTACCGGCAATATCCAGATGGGCCCAGGGGGTTTTGCCCACAAAGTTGGACAGATAGGCAGCCGCTGTTATGGCGCCTCCGGCTTTTCCCCCGATGTTTTTAATATCCGCCACCTTGGATTCGATCTGTTTCTTATAATTTTTGTCCAGGGGCAGCCGCCACATGGGTTCTCCCGCCAGTTTGCCGGCAGATTCCAGGCAAAGGGCCAGGGTATCATTGTTAGAGATCAATCCTGAGTAATGATGGCCCAATCCCAGGATTATAGCTCCGGTCAGGGTGGCCACATCCACGACGCAATCGGGTTTATATGTTTTAATTCCATAGGCCAGGGCATCGGCCAGGATCATCCGGCCTTCGGCATCGGTGTTGATAATCTCAGCAGTCACCTTGTTAAAGTGATGGATGATATCCCCGGGCTTGACCGCAGAACCGCTGGGCATATTGTCTGTGGCCGGAATAATGGCCACAACCCCTAAATTGGGTTTTTCCTCCCCCACAGCCTGCATGGCGGCAAGGACGGCTGCCCCACCGCACATGTCATATTTCATTTCTTCCATGCCGGTGCCAGGCTTCAGGCTGATGCCGCCGGAGTCAAAGGTAACTCCTTTGCCCACCAGAAGAAGGGTCTCTGATTTTTTTTCTGGTTGATATTCCAGGATCACCATGCGGGGCGGAATGACAGACCCCTGGTTCACGGCAAGAATACCGCCCATGCCCATCATTTCCATCTCTTTTTTTTCAATGCACCTGTAATTGAGGCCACAGGTTTTGGCAAGGGCCTTGGCAAAACCTGCAAAATCAGCCGATGTCCAGCCATTTCCAGGTTCATGGGCCATGTCCCGTGCAGCACAGGCCGCCTGGGCTGCGATTCTACCCTGCATTACGCCTTTGCGGACTGATTTGACGGAAACGGTACAGGCAAATTTAATGGCAGCAAGCCCTGCATAATCAGTCTTTTTCCGGGTGACTTGTTTGTATTTTGTAAATCTATAATCCCCCAGAAGCACACCCTCTGCAATACATTCAGCTGTGTGCTCCGGCCCCAGGGTGTCAAGGGTGGGAAGGCAGATGATTATTCCCCTGGCCCGGATTTTTTCGCAGGCCTTTGCCAGGTGTCCACCGGCTTCCCGCAAGGTATCACAGACCATTGCCCCATCTTTTTCTGATTCAATTTTACCAAGCCCCAGGACCAGGACTCGTTTTGCCCTGGGCTGTTTTTTCTTCCCGGAAGCACTTGGATAATAAAAGAGCTGTTCCCCTTCCTTTCCTTTAAAATCTCCCAGATCAAATGCCTTGTTTACCTGGGCCATGACCGCCTTGTCACTTTGGGGTGCCTTGTCTTTTCCCTGGGTTGCCAAATAGACCAGAAGGTCTGTTTCAAAGGAATCAACAGGTTTATCTGTTGTGGTCACTCGGGTTGTTTTCATTGTGGTCACCTTAAATATTGGGAAATATTAATATTTGATTTGTTAAAATTAACACAGATCGGGATTTATGTAAAAGAAGTTTTAGGGTTCAGGTAATTAATAAATGCGCCAATAGGACCATTGCATCATCCTGAACTGCCAGGGATTAATTCAGAATTTTGCATTGATAACTCTTGCCATTTGAATTGTTTTGGATAATAATTCCGGCATTAACCACCAGGGAAACTTAGTTAACAGGCAAAGTTTTCAGGATGAATGGATTCCAAAAAAGGAAGGTAAATATGCCGAAGAAAAATATAGATTTTAAACTTGAACAAATAGGGGTAATAAAAACCCCATATCAGGAAAAGGCACCTTATCAGCCCATGGACAAGGATGGAGAAGAGTTTTCTATAATCATCAACCCCGAATATGTTGATGGTTTGAATGACCTTAAAAAATTTAATTATATTTATGTTATTTTTTATGCCCACCAGATCACTCGCAAACCTGAAATGATGATAACTCCTCCATGGGCTGACGGAAAAAAAGTGGGTGTTTTTTCCAGCAGATCGCCCATCCGGCCTAACCCTATTGGGTTGAGCATTGTAAGTATTAAAAAGATTATTGAAAATAGAATTTATACCTCGGGACTGGATGTATTTGATGGAACACCTTTGCTTGATATCAAACCCTATATAAAAGATCTTGATGATAAATCCGATGCTAATTATGGATGGATTGAGGAACTGGATGATAAGGAGCATCTAAGTTTGCACATTAAAGGCATTCCCCATGATTATTAAAACGGGAGTTTGATGATAAAGGCAGTCCCTTTCCCGGGGGAGGATTCAACGGTCAGTTTTCCATTATGATTTTCCTTAATGATAAAATAGGAAACCGATAGGCCAAGTCCGGTTCCAATGCCCACTTCTTTGGTGGTGAAAAAGGGTTCGAAAATTCGTTTTCGGATCTCTTCCGTGATCCCGGGCCCATTGTCCCGTATTTCAATGGCCGCCATATTTTGATCCAGAAAATATCGGATAACAAACCTGGGAGATTCAATTTTTGCCTCGGACATGGCCTCTGTCCCGTTTTTCAGGATATTAAAGAATACCTGTTGGATTTTGGTTTTTTCGCAGGGAATAGGTGGAAGATCATCCTCAATTTTACGGATAATTTCCATGGAATTGAGATCATACTGCTTTTCCAGGTTATAATCATTTTTCACAAGGTCCAGGGTAGACTCCATCATGTCGCAAAGATAATGGCTGGATCGCCTGCTGTCACTTTTACGGCTGAAAGACAGCATGTTTTCAACAATTTTTGCCGCCCGCATTCCCACCGAGACCACCTGATCCATCATGTGGAAAATTCCCCTTTCTTCCATGTAGTCTTGAAGAAGATCCAGGTTGATGCCATGTTTCTGGGCGGCCTTGATATTGTCAGCCAAGGGTTTGGACAGGCGGTTTCGGATAACCTGGGCATTTTGGAGTATGCCGGCAAGGGGATTGTTGATCTCATGGGCCATGCCGGCGGCCAGGCCGCCCACGGACATCATTTTTTCAGACTGGACCATCATCTCTTCGATTTCTATCCGCTCACTGATGTCGTCTACACGGATTACGGCGCCCGGGATATTACCCGATATGGGATAAACAGTGATATCCGTCACAAATTGTTTGCCGTTAATCACCAGGGGGGTTTTCCCCTCTCTTTGCACCTGCTGGTTTTCAATGGCCAGGGAGATGTCGGGGATAATCCCGGCCAGCATGGGAAAGAGCTTGGAAAGCGATTTGCCCCGGGCATGGTCGGCCGTTATCCCGGTCATCTTCTCAGCCTCAAGGTTCCACTGGGTGACCATTGCCTTGTCATCCACCCCGATGAGAATAGAGGGCATGGAATTGATGATGCTTTTGACATAGTCCCGGGTAAATCTAAGCTCTTTTTCTACTTTTTTGATCCGGCTAATATCCGTATAATTGACCACCATGCAGGTTTGCTTTCCCTCCTTGTCCCTGTACAGGGCGGAGTTGATGCTGATATCCAGAAGTTTTTTCGATTTTGTGTACCGCTGGGTGATAAAATCAAAATTTCCGGCAGGGTGCACATAAGTCAGGCGGAGGGCATCCTCTGTCGCCTGCTTGTGTATTTCCGGAATAAAATTAAGGGGTGCTCCCAGCAGCTCTGCACGGTCCCATCCAAATACCCGGGTAAAGGCTGGATTGACATAGGTTACTTCCCCTTTTTTTGAATAATAGACAATGGGGGTGGGGGAGGCTTCCAGCATGGTCCTGTGCCTTTCTTCACTTTCCCGCAAGGCTGATTCCGCCTGTTTCTGTCCGGTAATATCCCTTAAAACAATCAGCCATCCGTTCTGTTTTTCCCCGGAGGCCAGCAAAGGGGATATCCTCAAATGCCATTGCTTTAAAGTTCCGTCCATCACCAGGGCGGTTTCAATTTCCATTGCTTTTTTTCCCCGGCGGGCATCAATAAGAGGGAAAAGATCCGGGAAGATATTTTTTGCCGTGCCCCGGCCCGGTATGAATATTTCAACTCCAAATGTTTTTGAACAGGCCTTGTTGATTTCCATTACCCTGTCATTCATATCCAGGACAACCACGGGGTCCCCCATGCCGTCCATGACGGCTTCATGGGCAAGGGGAATGAGGTTTAAAAGCTGATACCGGAGAAGGCCCCAGGCAAACAGAATTCCACTGATCATAAAGGCGAAGGGGGTAAGATCTATGCTGCGGAGGGCCTGGAATCCGAACAGGTACAGCACATTGCAGAGCCAGGGTACTATAATACCGGATAGAAGAATGGTCAGCTGTTTTTTGTAAATGCCTTTGGATAATGCAAATTCCTTTACCATGATCAGGGTTGCCCAGAAGATCAATCCGTAGGAAAATGCCACATAGCACCAGAAACCAGCTGCCCGCTTATAAATGATCCCATGGATAAGGGAATTTGATTCCAGGTGGACCTGCTGCCACATCAGATAATGGAACTGGTTGGTCAGGGCAAGAAAAATGGTCAGAACCGGAATTATTAAGAGAAAAAAGTTGAATCGTTTTTGCAGACAATAGGTTCTTCCGGTAATGATACAAATGAATTTAAACATCAGCATCCCCACCCAGGCTGCGCCAAGATATTCCACCCTGACCCACCAGAGCTTTAGGTGAAGGTCAGGGCTTAAGAATTCCATTCCATATCCCAGGGACCAGATGGAAACACTTACCATCAGCAGCATGAGCTGGCGCGCACTGATTTTGTCCCGGTAAGGTGCCAGGTACATTGCAATGCCCAGGCAGATCATACCTGAAATCAGGGAAAAAAAGCCGAATAATATAGTCCAGTTCATATCTTGCATCCTAGAATGGATAGGTGTTAATTCAAAAAAACTTTTTATAGCTGAAAAATTAAGTTTTTTCCAGTAAAAAGACCTGGAATTAATCCTTTAATTGAATGGCAAATTTAGGCTGATGTTTTCAAGGTCTTGCCGGGTCCTGAGATGATTTCTTCTGCAACCGGCAAACCATATCCTAGGGATGGGCTGAAATTAAAGATTTTTTGAAACCCTGGTTTCCAGATTAATCTCCAGTTCGGCCAGGGCAATTTCAGAGAGATTGAAAATATTGGCTTCAGAGCTGGTAACCATTATAATATCAGGTTCCTTGTTAATACCGATTCCAATTTTCTTGCAGGCCAGGTTGGCCAGCCTTGTGGCTATAAGAAGCAGGTTTTCTTCATCAAAATCTTCATTGTGATGATCCCGGCAGACAATACAATATTCTTCCGGCAGATTCCACTGGGTCATTAATTCAAAGCCATATTCCGCATGGAGGAGGTTTAAAAATTCTCTTTTTGCATTAATACTGATTTTTGTTTTTTGCCCCTTCATACCCTGTAGGATTTCAAAGGCCTTGAGAACCAGAAGTTTACCAATATCATGCATCAATCCGCTTAAAAATGCCTTATTGGCTAACTCCGGGTACCCGCATCTTTGGACAATCCACTGGCTGCCGGTGGCAGTAGCTACGGAATGCTGCCACATGGCCTTCATGTACTGCTGGGAAAATTTATCCTTGGAGTTATAGTTTACTGACTGGGTAGCCATCATGACGCAATTTGCCAATTCTGTCAGGCCAAGTCTTGTTGAGGCCTCTTTGATTGTGGTGACCCGGCTGATCCCTTTGAAAAAGGCTGAATTTGCCCTTGCAATCACATCTGCGGCCAATGATTGGTCCTTTTTGATAAAACCGATTATTTTTTCAATATCCGGGTCATCGCTTTTTAAAAACTCCTGTTGGACCTTCATGGCAACCTGACTGAAAACAGGGAGGTCTTTTTTGTTTTTGATAATTATTTGGCGAACAAGATCATCTATGGAAGTCAAATTATTCATATTCTAGGCTCCAACAATTTTTTTAATCACAGAAAGAGGTCTTGGTTTGCTTACCCGGGGCAATGTCCTTAATACCTCCCCAAGGGTGGTGATTCCAACGGCTGCCTTTACAAGGCCATCCTCAAACAATGTTATAAGTCCTGCATGTTTAAGACCAATCTGCCTCAGCTCATGGGTGGTTTTTTTGGCAAGAACCGCTTCTCTGATCATCTCTTCCGGTATCAGCATTTCAAAAATGGCAACTCTTCCTCTATAACCGGTATGTTTGCATTTTTTGCACCCTTTGCCTTTTAAAAATTTTGCATCTGCCATTTCCGCATGGGAGGTTCCCAAACGTCTTAACTCTGCCAGATCCGGTTGATAGGGTGCTGCACATTCCTCGCATACCCTTCTTAAAAGTCTTTGTGCAAGAACGCATACCACGGTTGATGATACCAGGAAAGGTTCAATATTCATATTTAATAGCCGTACCAGGGCACCAATACTATCTTCCGTATGAAATGTGGTCAATACCTTATGGCCTGTCAGAGCCGTCTGGATACTGGTCTGGGCAGAGAAAATATCCCGGATTTCTCCTATTACCACCACATCCGGATCCTGGCGAACAATATGTTTAAGGGTCTCTTCAAAGGTTCGGCCGATGTCTGTTTTAATGGAGCATTGGGCAATCCCATTGATTTTATATTCCACCGGATCTTCCGCCGTGATGATGGTAATATCCGGTTTGTTGATATGATTTATACAGCTGTACACCGAGGATGATTTTCCAGACCCGGTGGGACCGGTTACCATCAATACGCCCGAGGGAAGTGATAAAATTTCATCCTTAAATCTGTTCAACATGTTTGGCAGCATTCCGATTTTATCAATTCCAAGCAGCTGCTCCTGGGTTTTCAGCAGACGCATGACAATATTATCACCATAAACTGTGACAAAAAAAGACATTCTAAGATCAAATTTTATCCCATTGTGTTCAAAGAGGAGCCTGCCGTCCTGGTGTCGCCTTTTTTCAGCAATATCTGCACCGCACATGATTTTAAACCGGCTGCTCAGTTTTGCATGGATACTGGAAGGATAATCCTTGAAATGGACCATGACCCCGTCCTGTCTGAAGCGGACTCTTACTCTGTCTTCAAGGGGTTCCACATGGATATCGCTTGCATCCCGGTGGTAGGCGTTTTCAATAATGTGGTTTGCAGTATCCATGACATTGAATTTCAGGGGACCATTCTCTTGTCCGGTTTCTCTGTTGGCTTTTAGATGGTGAAGTTTTTCATCCAACTGGCTTTTCCGGATAATCCCCTTTTCAATGTGATC
>DAOWDR010000754.1 GCA_030638935.1 Desulfobacteraceae bacterium
ATTCTCCCCTTTACAAGGGGCTTGAAGAAGTGGACAGTCTAAATGCCGCTCTTCTTAGGCTGGGAATGAAAGCCAGTCAGGGGGTGATTTCCGCCGTGGCAGCCAGAAGCTTGTTTGAGTCAAACAACAAGTCCCTGAAACAAGTGCTGCAAAATCTTTGGATGCACTCATTTGCAGTGGCCTGCCTGGGAAAAAGGCTGGGGGAAGAGCTTAAGGTGGAAAATACGGAAAATCTTTTTTTAATGGGTATTGTCCATGATATCGGTAAGATGTTGCTCATCAAAGCCGTTGTGGATATTTTTCCGGAAGTGTCTGTGGAGGCCCCGGAAATCCAGTTGGCCATCCATGAAATCCATACCACCTTTGGGGCAGCACTCCTGAAAAAACTGAGGTTTGCTACATCCTTTATCCAGGTTGCCGAGTTCCACCATTGGAATGCCTATCCGAAAGGAAGCAAATCAGACCTGATGATCATCAATCTGGCAGATTTACTATCCAATGAAATCGGGTTTGGAATCATGGATTTTGAATGCCGACAGCCGGCATCGGAAACCAAAGAGGATGGGGCAGAGACCCGGGATGAAGCTACAGACCGGAAACCAGAAGCAAATATGGAAACCCTGGCAGAAAAAGTTGCCCGCCTCAAGTCCCTGTCATCCCTTAAACAATTGGGACTTGACCCCGGACAGGTTATTGAAATTTGTGACCAGGTCAAAGTCACGGTCAAGGAATCTGCCCGGGCTTTTTAAAAACAAACTCCTTGATCATGGGCTGGGGTTAATGCTAAGCCACTTGAGAATGCGCTCCGGCGAATTTTTAATTTAAATGCATCCATTGATTTGGAGGATCACTTTTTATGACCCCTTTCCAAGATGTTTCCCGCCTTTTTAAAGGAGTTGACAGGCCAATCACAACCATAGATTCCCATACAGAAGGTGAAAGTACCCGGTTGATTGTGGATGGGGTCGGGGAAATACCCGGTAATACCATGATGGAGAAATTGGATTATTTTAAAACCCATTATGACCAGGTAAGATGCCTGCTGACAAAAGAACCCAGGGGATCCCGGGAGGTTCTGGCCGCCATGGTCACTCAAAACGTGACGCCAAATGCTGGGTTTGGGCTGATCTACATGGATGCCAAGCGATATCCCTATTTGTGCGGTCATGCCACCATGGGGGCGGTGGCCACCCTGGCCCAAACCGGTTTCCTTGAATTGAAAGAGGGGGAGAATACTATTCTGATTGACACCCCTTCGGGTATCATGGACGCCCGGGCCCATGTCATCAAGGGAAAGGTGGCATCCGTAGCCATACATATGGTCCCTTCCTTTGTGCTGGATACCAACAGGGAAATTGTGGTTGATGGTTTTGGGCGGGTGAGTATTGATCTGGTCTGTACAGGCGGTTTTTTCGCCATGGTGGATGCTGGTAACCTTGGGATTGATCCTGTGATGGACAACAAAAATCTATTGGTGGATCTTGGCATGAAAATCATAGAGGCTGCCAATGAACAGCTTGAAGTGGTTCATCCAAGTCGGCCCGATGTAAATACCGTAGATGTGACCGAGTTTTATGATTCCGGGATGAAAAACGGGAAGGCTTGCGGCCGTGGGATGGTTGTTTATGGAGAGTCCCACATGGACCGTTCTCCCTGCGGCACGGGCACGGCTGCCAAGCTGGCATTACTCCATCATCATGGTAAAATCAGGTTGCATCAGCCCTATACCAATTATAGTCCCTTGGGCACCTCTTTTGAAGCCGAACTTGTTGAAAAAACCAAGATCGGTCAGTTTGATGCCTTTGTCACCCGAATAAAGGGCCGGGCCTGGGTGACCGGCCTGCATCATTTTGTTCTGGACGAAACTGACCCTTTTCAACAAGGATATATTGTATGATGAACCGACACCCCGATCTGATTCTGTATAATGGAACCCTCCACACCCTGGACGAAAAAATTCCCTTTACCACTGCTGTGGCAGTGACGGGTAACCAGATATCTGCCCTGGGAAATGACAAGGATATTCTGGGCCTGGCAGGTCCTGCCACCCACACTAAGGATCTTGAAAAAAAGCTGGTGCTGCCTGGGTTTTGCGATACTCATTTCCATTTTTATGAGTGGGCCCTGAACTATGACAGCATTGATTTTTCCAAAACCATGAGCTTTCTCCAGATGGAAACAGCTATCCGGGAAAAGGCGGCGCAAGTTGGACCGGGCCAGTGGGTGTTGGGGCAGGGGTTTAACGAGTCGGACTGGCCTGAAAATAGAATACCTGACCGTCTGGACCTTGACCGGGTGGCCCCGGATAATCCTGTCTGCATCTGGCGGTGTGATCTCCATCTGGGAGTGGCCAATTCCCTGGCGCTTAAGCTTGCCAATATCGATGACCATACAAAAGATCCCGATGAAGGGGTCATCGTCCGGGACGCAGCCGGTGTTCCCACGGGTGTTCTCAAGGAGTTGGCGCTGAACCTGATCCGGGAGGTGCTTCCTCAACTACCTGAACCAAACTTATTGGAAAACATGGAAAAGGCCATGGCCCATGCCCATTGTCTGGGGCTGACCAGCATCCATGATATCCGGCTCATGGGGGGAGAGGAAGGGGCAGATGCCCTTAGGATCTGGCAAACACTTGATGGGACCGGAAAATTAAAACTTCGGTGCCATGTGGCCCTTCCCGGTGAGATGACGGACCAGGCCATTTCTTTGGGAATCCAGTCCGGATTTGGAAATGATTGCTTGAAAATTGGATATTTAAAGTTTTTCGCCGACGGCGGTATGGGGGCC
>DAOWDR010000747.1 GCA_030638935.1 Desulfobacteraceae bacterium
AATCACATATTGTTCCCAAATGGGCTTATCCAGTCCCATCTGCTCAACGAGATACCTCATATCTTCGGGTGTCAGCATGGGATCCACCACCTTGGAAATGGGATCACCCGGAGAAAGCCTGAACAAAAAAAACAATGCCGTCATAATCACAAAAAAAATAATGACAATTTCAATTAATTTACCCAAAATATAGGTCTGATTTCTCATTTGCGATTCCGATCAGTCTGCAGGCTTTACCACACACATGGACCAGATATTGCCTATTCCGTCCACCTTGGCCACCCACCCTTTAAAACGCTCATTAAAGGTGGCTTCAATAATATGGGGATTGTACAGGGGCAGATAGGGAACATCTTCCAGAATCATCTCCTGCATTTTCCATATCATCTCTTTTCGTTTTTCGGTGTCAATAAGGGACCGCTGGGTATCGGCAATCTTGTCAAACTCAGGATTGTGGTATCCACTCATATTCCAGCCCCGGGGCTTGTCATTTTTAGAATCAAAAAAAGACCGAAGATAATCAGGATCAAGATTAAGTTTCCCATACCCCAGCACAAAGGCATCAAACTCATGTTTCCCCTTGACCGTGTCCAAAAGAGAATTAAAGGACATGGGGCGGGCAAAGGCAGGCAACCCCATTTCCCTAAGCCATTCCTGGACCATGGTGCCTGCAAAGGCCCTTTTAGGGTCATAGTCGGCAGGGGGTGTCAGGATGACAAATTTATCCATTTTTTTACCGGAAGGCAGGCGGATATCAGATGGGGTAACAATCTTGCCATCCTCGGTAATAGGCGGGATCTCCCAGGAATATCCGGTAGCCTTTAGCATTTCATGGGCTAATTTGATCCGTTCATCGTGGGTCTTGCCATCTCCGTATTTTCGAACATTGGGGTTGTACCAGAAATGGTTTCCCGAAGGGACAACCGAATGCATGGGGGTTCCAAAATTTTGCAAAATCCTTGTAAGGATAAATTCTTTATTTACCACCATGGCAATGGCCTGGCGGAGAACCTTGTCATTAAAGGGTGGTTTCCTTAAATTAAATCCCAGATAATACAAGGCACTCTTTTTATTAAAATACAGGTCAATATTAGTCTGTTCATTTAGGTCCTTGATATAGCCCGGCTGAATATCCCCCCAATAATAATCAATATCCCCTTTTTTCAGCGCAAGGATGGCCACATCAGAAGTGCCGTAAATCCGGAACAAAAGGCTGTCCACATATGGGCCTAACATATGATTGCCTATCTTTTGGCCGCTGCCGAAAAAATAGAGATTCTTTTTCATGTGGATATAAGCCCCTTTTTTATACTCAGCCAGAGCAAAAGGACCGGTACCAAGCGGTTTTTCAATCAAATGATCCTGGAGGGACCGCAGGGGTTTCTCCTTTGTCAACGCCTCTTTGGCAATTGCTTCCCATTCTCTTTTGGATACCATGGGCGCCGTCATGACCCGGGACATGAAAATAGCAGACGGTTTTTTCAAGTGAAAAACAACGGTATGGGCATCCAAAGCCTGGATTTTTTTTATTATATTCCATTTGCTGTAATATCTGGGAATTTTAAAGTCAAAAAATATCTGCTTGGTAAACAAAACATCTTCACTGGTAAAATCAGACCCATCAGACCATTTAGCCTCTCTAAGCCTTATAGTATAAGTCAGGGCAGCTTTATCAAACACAGGATTTTCCTTTGCCAGCCAGGGAATAATCTCAAGGGTTTCGGGATGACGATGATAAAGGGGCTGATAGATTTGGGACAAAATTTTTCTGGAATTGGCATCGGTTCCCAACCAGAGATTCAGGGAACGGGGTTCTTCAGGAAGCCCTATGTTCAAAACTGCCAGGTTTGTTGGTTTCTGGCAGGAGAAAAAAAGCCCTGAAACTGCAATCAGCATTATTAGCAACAAAAGGCTAAAACAGGATTCAGGCTGCCACTTTAACCGGTTACCTGTTGTTCCTTTGTTTTGATTCAATGATTTTCTCCTCAATATAATCCACTACAATTGACTCAAGCTTAGCATTACTAAACAGATTAATCCGGGGAATCCCCCCCGGGCTGACACAGTTGACCTCAACCAGTTTATCTCCTATCACATCAATACCCACAAAATACAATCCGTCCCGGATCAATTTGGGTTTAATCCTCTCGCAAATTTTTATTTGCTCAGGGGTGATCACATGCTTAAAGGCCCGGGCCCCTGCATGTACATTTGTTCTAAAATCACCGGAAACAGATTTTCTGCCCATGGAGCCCAGAATTTCCCCATTGAGCAATAAAATTCTGACATCCCCGTCATCCTTAACCGATTTCATATACTCCTGGACCATGATAGGCGTCCGTTCCGAATAGGGCCTTCCAGCCTGTACATAATAATTGATCAGGGAATTAAGATTTTCAGGGTCCCGGTTGCTGACCTTGATAACCCCGTGTCCCCCGTGTCCGTGCAGGGGCTTTATCACCATGTCACCGCCAAAATCATCTATGATTTTTCGCAACCGCTTGGGATACCTTGACACGTGGGTTTCAGGGATAATATCCGGAAAATTCAAGATATATGCCTTGCTGCTTCCATTGATCTGGCCAAGGGTATTGTTGATCAGAAAGACCTTGTCGCTGACAGGCCCTAAAAACTCCATGACTTCATAATTGAGGGGGGGATTTTTTCGTAAAAAAAGCACATCCAGGTCTGTTACTGTTTCAAAAATCAATTCATCCTTGTCCAGGCACTGGATCAATTGGTCCCAGTATTCAGTAATGGACAGATTTTGCTCAACTGTTATCTGCCGCATTCTGGCAACCACATTATTTTTACGAATATAAATATCGTGGGGTTCTAAAAAAGATACGGAATGTCCCCGTTGATTGCATTCATACATGATATAGGCAGTTGTCTCCCAAACCGGATCAATCTGCCTTAAATCATCCATCAAAAAACCGATTTTCATCATAAGTTCGCCACAATTCCCGGCTAAAAATTTCTGATCCAAACTACTGATTAGGCTTACACTGCCGACAAAGTACCCCCATGAAGATCATTCTTTTTATGACAACCCACAGGGATTGTCAAACGCTTAATCAATCTTTAATAAACCCCGGGACAAAAGGTAACAATTGCTGTATTTTAAAAAATTTAAATACAAACAAAGAATAATCATGTAATGGAAAAAAAATATGGGCGACACCTTATTCATACAATTTTACGGCAAGACTAAAAGCGGCTGGTTTGACCTTTGCAACGGCTTTTCAGATACCTGGGACCTGTGTAAAACCAAAGGAGACTTTCTTTGGATGGAACACGAACAAGACTATGACAAATGGTATGAAGAGGATACCTATGGGAATATCCCCTTGCCCATACAAAAGGGAAAAGTCTATGTCAGTGCCAGTTATGTCAACCATCTCTATCAGGCCTATATATGGGCAACACAATATCCTGATATCGACTTTATTGTAGGCGGCCCTGTGGCCTCTGAAAGATGTACGGGCCAGGATGGCTGGCAATCTGTTCATTTCAAGGTGGAAGGCCGATTACCAACTAATCTGACCCTAACCGGCCAGAGCATTGAAAATCTGTTTGATGTGCCTGAGTTTTCAGGAACCTGGAAGCTTACAATCCCGGAGACCATACCCCGGGACAGCCGGATTTACTTTTCCTATACCCTGGAGAATTTATGCTATTGGAAAAAATGCCCTTTTTGTTCCATTGCCCAACACAGCATGGAGCACTTCAGAAAAAGGAAACAGATCAACCTTGAATTCAAGGACATGGATTTTTCAGGTCATAAAATAGTCCGCCTAAATACAGGATCCATCACCCCGGAGCATATAAAACAAATCATTCCCAATCTTCCCCGTGGCAACAACATTGAATACCGATATTTCATGCGGGCTGCAAAAGCGGAAACAAATGCACTAAGACAGATGGTAAGCCAGCTTGACGGAAATATTCCTGCCAGTACCCTGGGGTTTGGCATTGAATTCCCCTCTGACCGTATGTGGAAATATTTAAACAAGGGAACCCACATGGACGAGGTGCTTGAAACCCTTGAATTTTGCATGGAAAGCGGATTCAAGGTCAACGCCAATGTGATCCTGGGCTGGAACAATCTTATTGACCAGGATCTTAAAGACCTGGAAGGCTTCATGGACAACCTGTCGGAACAAGCTGTCACCACCCTCCAGCTTAGGTGGCTGTTTGCCCATCCCTACACTAAAATTTATGACACCTATGACGGAGTTGAAAATACCATCAGGCTGGGCCCTTTTAATTGCGGGTTCAATGTAATGGTAGATGAGAAACAAAAAGAGTTGAACCTGGCTGCCGCCAATATAATCAAAGCCAAATGCGATACAAAAAAGATTAAACTTGAAGGCTATAACAACCTGAAAAAAGGGCAGCTTTAAAAAAATGCAATAGACCTGCTTTTCTTCTTGGGCAGCAAATAAGCCAAAACTAAACAATAAGGTGATTTCATGAAAGAGAAACAAAACAAAATGATTTCCAGTATTTCATTTAAAACATCCATTGCAAGCGGTATCATTATCATGTTGCTGTTGACGGTCAATAGCTTTGTTGCCATCAGACTCCAGACAAACCTTTCAAATCTCATGATCAACCAATTGGTGTCCAATGAGAAAAAATCTCTGGAAGAAGAGACGGGCAAACTTAAAAATTCCCTGGTTCGAAACATGAGTATCAACCTGGAAATCTGTAGCAGTATCACCTGATCATTTCTCTATAGTTTTGACCAGGAAAAATTAAATAAACTCTTGGGAGACTATTTAAAAATAGATGGCATTGTTGGCTTTAAAGTCCTTGATGCAGGCGAAAAAGCTTTTGGTGCTGCATGGAAAAATCCTAAAATAGCAACTGGAGTCGACATCCCGGAACAGGTCAATCTTCTGGCTCTCAATGCAACTATTGAGGCTGTAAGGGCAGGTGAATCAGGCAAAGGGTTTGCCGTGGTAGCCAATGAGATCAAGGATCTTGCCAAACAAACGGCAGAGGCCACGGGAGCTATCAAGGAAAGAGTTCAGGGAATCCAGTCATCCACAGATGGAACGGTTGACGAAATTTCAAATATCTCCAATGTTGTCATCGAAATCAATGAAATAGTTGCCACCATTGCAACGGCGGTTGAGGAACAATCGGTAACCACAAAGGAAATTGCAGAAAATGTATCCCAGGCTTCTACAGGTATCGGTGAGGCAAATGAGAATGTATCCCAGGGATCTTCTGCTTCCCAGAAAGTGGCACAGGAAATTTCGGAAATAAACGCTTCAACGGCTCAAATGGCTGATTCCGGACTAAACGTAAAATCCAATGCAGAACAGCTCTCAACTTTGGCCAATCACCTGGCTGAAATTATGGGAAAATTTAAAGTATAACTTTAGATTAAGCTTTTCCATTATAAATAATCCACACCCGGGCATTGGACTTTCAAAGACTGATACGTCCACTCCCGGGTTTGCCTGTCACCATTTGTAACAAGGCTTCCCAATGGAATGGAAATTCCCCCGGCAGCCCTGCGTTGACATTATTTTTCAAATGGTTATTGTGTTTCAATATATATAAGGAGGGACACCATGGAAAATAATAACCCGGCCCAACCGTTCAAATCATTGGTCAGCCTTGATCCGTTACTTGCTTTCTGGGAAAAAAATCTGGTACCGAAATGCTCCCATATGAGGTCCATGTTTAGCGAATTAATGGAAAAAATAAGCCAAATTCCTGAAATCCAGGGCCCCATAAAGGATATTAGCATCTTAAACAGATACCATGATATCCTCAGACCATTGATGAGTCCTGTATTTCCGGCTGCCTCCTTTAACAGCGAAATCATGGGTGCTCTGACCCCCTGCACCTTTGAGCCTTTTTTTGTAACCCCTGAATTCCAGCGGTTATTCCTTGATAATGACAATTTTTTAAAAGCCACCATAAGAAAAAAGGTTGAAGCAGAAGCCTCAAAAAAGCTGTTGAAAATCTATTTCCTCATATTGGAGCGGATATACGGGTTCAGCTGCCAGCGGCTTGAAAATATGGACATTAAAATTGTACCCGATGAAGAAACCGGGCTGGCACGTTATTTCGGGGTAACCGCAGACTTTCAATTTGTCCGGATAACTCCACTGTACAGCCCTGAAGAGTTATCTGAAAAAGACCGGCATGAAATCACAAACAATCTTACGGATATTGATATACTGGCCAAATACATTGATCTAAGCCGGTTCGAAATTACAGGATTTACAATTGTAAGGGCCCTGGATGTAACTCAATCCGAAGTGATTTCCGCCCTTGAAAAGGATTTGATTGACCAGGAGGCCATCTTTTCTTCCGAGGGAATCAAGCACCTGGAATCCAGGCTTCAGGTATTATTTCAACGGCCGGAAATAGCGGTTGGACTCGGTGCCCTCAAGGGGGATCAGGTGATGATCATCAAAAATGACTGCGATTCCAATATCAACTGCCTCTTTTCCAACTCCCACCATATTAACCTGGATGAAATACAAGGGTCGGTCTGGATGCAGGCGGTTGAAAACAATGCTGTTCTTCGTGTGCCGGATCTTTCCCAAAAACCCGACCTGACTCCGGCCGAGGAACAGGCTGTTTCAGCCGGTATCCGCTCCATGCTGCTGTCTCCCCTGACCTACCAGGGTGAAATCATTGGAGTTCTTGAAATATTTACCACCTTTCCCAATGAGCTGGGCCCCATTGATGCCATGCTGTTGGAACAGGTCACCCCCATTTTTTCAGGGGCCTTAAAAAGGGGAATGGATGAATTGAACAAACACGTTCAATCCATTATCAAGGAAAAATGTACAGCGGTTCACTCCTCTGTTGAATGGAGGTTTGAAAAGGCGGCCATCGGCCATATGGAGCGCCTCCGCCACGGCAGTACCACCTCTGAAATGGAACCCATCATTTTCAAGGATGTGGTGCCATTTTTTGGACAATCCGATATCCGGGGTTCTTCCCTGGCCCGGAATAAGGGAATCCAGCAGGACCTGACAGATCAGCTTAACCTGGCCCTTGGCATTGTTGAAACAGGCTCTATCCTTAGACCCTGGCCGATTTTACAGGAATATAAATACCGGATTCAAGCCAAAATACAGGAGATTATCGCCGGGGTTACCTCCAGCGACGAAAACCTGGTATTTTCACTCCTGAATAAAGAAATATTTCCCACCTTTGAAGATCTCAGGGGATTGGGATCCGATATTGCCGGGCAGATAGACCATTACACCTATTCCCTTGATCCTTCTACCGGCATGATCTACAATAAAAGAAAAGATTATGAAGAAAGCGTATCAAAACTCAACCATACCCTTTGCAGATTTTTGGAGCAGGAAGACAGCCTGATCCAAAATAATTTCCCCCATTATTTTGAAAAGCGTCAGACCGACGGAGTGGATTACATGATGTATATCGGGGCATCCATGGTTGAAAGTCAGAAACTTGCCAATTTTCATATCCAGGACATGACCCTGTGGCAATTGATGCTTTCCTGCGGCCTTGCCTGGCATACGGAAAAGATAAAACCAAAATTAAAAGTTCCTTTGGATACCTGCCACCTGATTCTTGTCAATCACGCCCCTTTGTCTATTCGATTCCGTTTTGATGAAAAACGGTTTGATGTGGACGGTGCCTATGATGTCCGCCAGGAAATCATAAAGTCCCGACTGGACAAAGCCTTGATAAAAGGCTCAGGGGAGAGGCTCACCCAGCCCAACAGGATAGCAGTGGTTTATTCCACTCCCCAGGAGGGAAAAGAGATCAGACAGCATATCAATTTTCTAATGAGCATTGGTAAACTTGACAATGACCTTGAAATGATTGACCTTGACCTGCCGGATGTTCGGGGATTAAAAGCCCTCAGGGTGGGGGTAAACCTTAAATCCATGGCCGACAATAACATAATTGAGATGAAGGCAGGGTAAGGGCCTCTGTTTTTTCAAATCCATGGTAAAACCGATTAAAAAACGAGGTAAAAAAAACGGGGTAAGAGAAATCCTTTTAAAGGGGGTATTCTGGCGTATCCTTTTCATTGAAGCGGTCCTGCTTGTCTTTTCCCTTTTCTATAGATGGTTCACCCAGGATGCAGGTCCCAATGATCTGTTCTGGTATGCCATCCGAATTATCCTTCTTGTAATAATTATAATTATTTTTATGATGGTCACCCTTAAAAAATTTCTCACAGACAGAATTATCACCCCCCTTGAATCCCTTGCAACTGCCAACAAACAGATCCAGAAAGATTACTCCAGGATAGCTGAGATTAACCTGCCCCATAATTCCCCGGATGAAATCAAAACCATTGTCACCTCAAGGACTGCCATGCTCAGGCAGATCATAAAAGTTTCCGAAGAACGCCTGCATCTGGTCAACTTTATAAAAGAAACATTTGGGCGGTATCTTTCCCAAAAAGTGGTGGAAGAGATCCTTACTTCCCCAGGGGGACACAAGCTTGGTGGAACCAGAAAGCAAGTGACTGTGCTCATGTCTGACCTGAGGGGATTTACCAGCCTTTCAGAGACCCGTGATCCTGAGGAAATGGTTCAATTGCTAAACCGATATCTTGAAAAAATGTCCAAAATCATTATTAAATACGACGGGACAATTGATGAAATCATCGGGGATGCGATCCTGGCGGTATTTGGTGCCCCAAAAAGCCATGACAATGACCCGGAAAGGGCAATTGCCTGTGCCATTGAAATGCAAAACTGCCTGGGCGTATTAAACAAAGAGGTAATTGAATCGGGATACCCATCCCTTGAAATGGGTATCGGCATAAATACCGGCAATGTTATTGTGGGAAATATCGGATCGGAAATCAGGATGAAGTACGGGATAGTCGGAGATGCGGTGAACCGGGCATCACGGATAGAATCCAACAGCATCGGAGGCCAGGTGCTCATCGGAGAATCCACCTACAGCCAGGTCAATGCCAAAGCCAAAATAAAGGCCATGCCACCCCAGCATATCATGATGAAAGGCATGAAAAAACCATTGGTTTTTTATTCAGTTTCCGCCATGGAAACGGCAGATTATAAAATTGTCCTAAAGGGATCCATCCTCCCGGATACCCGACTTGCCATAAAGCTTTCCTTCCAGTGCTGGACCATCCAGAATAAAAGACTAAGTCCCCTCCCCATCCTCGGAGAAACACTGGCAATTGATGAGAGCAATATTTATGCAACAACCACCCTTCCCATTGCCGGGTTCACAGACATTAAACTAAAATTTGACTTCTGTGTTGATGCCCATTGTTTTGATGATATATATGCCAAAGCCCTATCAACTGAAATTGAACAAAATCAGCCCTGCACAAGGTTCAGTATCACTGCCATGGATGGCAAGGACCAGATAATCATCAAAAAATGGATGAAAGAAGCCTCCTCTTAAGAGGAAAGAAGTGTCCTGCTGCCATTTCCAGCCTTTTCTCCTTGACAAGAAAGACAAATTGTAATTGGATGTTTTCATATATTTTTTCTTGGGCAAATTTTTAATTAACAGGACTTTTTAAATCATCATGAATCTTCCGTCTTTCTCTAATTCAGGATATCAAGCTAAGATTGGCAGGGCATTTTTTGCATGTTTATTTCTGCTGGTATTCTCGGCCCATCTCAACCCTGCCCAGGAAAAAAAAAAGCACTAATGCCCTGGGGATGTCTTTTATCCTTGTTGAACCCGGGTCTTTCATGATGGGCAGCCCAAAGACAGAACAATTTCGCAATG
>DAOWDR010000712.1 GCA_030638935.1 Desulfobacteraceae bacterium
CGAGGCCGAGGATATTGATGTTGAAATTAGTCCTAGTGACCTCAAAATAGACGTATTCAGGGCTTCGGGTCCCGGCGGACAATCGGTCAATACCACGGATTCTGCTGTCAGAATCACCCATCTCCCCACAGGGGTAGTGGCCACCTGCCCGGATGAAAAATCCCAGCACAAAAACAGGGCCAAGGCCATGGGAGTTCTCAAGTCCCGTGTTCTGGATGCAAAAATCAGGGAAGAAGATGCAAAAAGAGCTGCCGAGAGGAAGGGACAGGTCGGTTCCGGGGATCGGAGCGGCAGAATCAGAACCTATAATTATCCCCAGGGCAGGATGACGGATCACCGAATAGGGCTCACCCTTTACCGGCTGGACAGCATCATGGAAGGGGATATCCAGGAAATTATCGATGAGCTTAACACCTTTAACCAGGCCCAGTCATTAAAAGAAATTGGTTAAGGAAAATTGATTGACTGGACAATTATCAAGATTCTTTCCTGGACGGAATCCTATTTCAAAGACCATTCCATAGACAGTCCAAGACTCACCGCTGAAATTCTTCTTTGCTTTAGTCTGGGTATAAGGCGCCTGGATCTTTATCTTCAACATGACAGACCGCTAGAAAAAAATGAGCTTGCCCAGTTTAAAGTTTTGATCAAAAGAAGAATCGGGCGTGAGCCGGTTGCGTATATCACCGGCGAAAAGGGCTTTTATGAATCCAATTTTCAGGTTAAAAAGGGGGTGCTCATCCCCAGGCCGGATACCGAAGTGTTGGTTGAGACCGCCATTGACCTGTTGGGCCCATGCAAAGACCCATCCAAAGCAAAAAATGTACTGGAGCTTGGGGTGGGATCCGGGGCCATTGTGATATCCCTGGCCAAGGCCTGTCCCGGGCATAACTATCTTGGTTGCGATCTTTCCTTCGTGGCCCTTGAGACGGCAATTGAAAATGCTGCCAACCTGGCTGAAACTCCCATCGGATTTTTCCAGGGCTCCTGGTTTGATGCCCTTAGACCTAAGGAATCTTTTGATTTGATCCTGTCTAATCCTCCTTATATTCCCACAAAAGATATACAAGGGCTGGTATCTGAAATTAAACGGCATGAACCCCTGTTGGCTCTGGACGGCGGAGAGGATGGGCTTGATCCCATCCGGAATATTTTGGATAATGGCCGGGATCACCTGGTGCCTGGGGGGAGGATTCTCATCGAGATGGGATTTGATCAAAAAGAGGAAGTGGCATCCATTGCAAAAACCTTTTCCGAATATGAAACCATTGAGTTTATAAAGGACCTTGCCGGACATACCAGACTGGTAAGCCTCAGGAAGATGGGTTAAAAAATGAATTGATTATCCTGTCCTTATTTGATATATAAATCGGGATTTTGTTTTAACAAATAAAAACGCACATCCATGGACCTGGAATCCGGTGCTTTTAATTAAGTCGATTTTTAGGGATGAAGTGGGTGAAGGTAACAAAAACCATTAATTAATTTTGGAGAAAACATGGCTTACATTACAATCAGAGAACTTTTGGAAGCAGGTGTTCATTTCGGACATCAGACAAAACGCTGGAACCCAAAGATGAAAAAATATATCTTTGGCGCAAGAAACGGCATTTATATTGTTGATCTTCAGCAGACAGTAAAACTGTTCAAAACAGCCCATGATTTTATCAAGGGTGTTGCCGCAGAGGGAAAGGATATTCTTTTTGTAGGAACCAAAAAACAGGCCTCTGAATCCATTTATGAAGAAGCCAACCGTTCTGAGTCTTTTTATGTTGAAAATAGATGGCTGGGTGGCATGTTGACCAACTTCCAGACCATTAAAAATAATATTACCCGGTTTCATTTTTTGAAGGAACTTGAAAATGACGGGTCCCTTGAAAATTATCCGAAAAAAGAGCAGTCTAAAATGCTCAAGGACAAAGCAAAACTTGAGTTTGCCATAGGCGGTATAAGCACCATGAAACGCCTGCCAGGCGCCATTTTTATCATTGATCCCAAGAATGAAGCCATTGCCGTTAAAGAGGGTAAACGTCTGGGCATCCCCATTGTTGCTGTTGTCGATACAAATTGTGATCCCGATGATATTGATTATGTAATCCCCGGTAATGACGATGCCATCAGATCAATCCGTTTGTTTGCTTCCCGTATTGCCGATGCCACCATAGAAGGCCATCAGATCTACCAGGAAAAGCAAAATGCTGAAACTGACAAGGGTGAAGCAGAAGGCAGGCCGGCTGAAAAAGTTGAGGAAAAAGTGGGGGTTGAGGTTTTTTCCGATGGCAGTGACGGACCTGTGGTTGAAAAGATTATAAGAAAAACCGCACCGGTTGAAGAAACCGCACCGGTTGAAGAAACAGCAGCAGTTGAAGAAACAGCACTGGTTGAAGAAACAGTTGATGCAACGAAAGAAGAGACTGAATAAAGATAATAAGGAGCAAAATAAAATGGTGGAAATTTCTGCAGCGATGGTAAAAGAGCTTCGCCAAGCGACCGGATCCGGTATCATGGATTGTAAACGGGTTCTTGCCGAAGCAGAGGGTGATATGAGTACGGCAGTGGACCTTTTGAGAAAGAAAGGTCTTGCCAAGGCAGCAAAACGGGCAGGTCGTTCTACTTCCGAAGGCCTTATCTATTCTTATATTCATACCGGTGCAAAATTGGGTGTTCTTGTTGAAGTGAACTGCGAATCGGATTTCGTGGCCAAAACAGATGATTTTGCAACATTTGTAAAAAATATTGCCATGCATATTGCGGCTGCAAATCCTGCAGGCCTGGTTCCTGAAGATGTGGATTCAGCTGTGATTGAAAAAGAAAGGGAAATTTTTCGGGCCCAGATGCTGGAAGAGGGAAAACCTGAAAATATCATTGACAAGATTGTAGAAGGCAAAATCGAAAAATTCTATAAAGATGTCTGCCTGATGAGCCAGCAATATGTCAAAGATCCCCAGAAAAATATTACAGATGTCCTAAAAGAAACCATTGCTAAAATTGGTGAAAATATTCAGATTAAAAGATTTGTACGTTTCCAAATAGGAGAGTAAATCTTGAAGAAAAAGCCTGAGTTTGAAAGGATTCTGATTAAACTGAGCGGCGAGGCCCTGATGGGAAATCAGGGCTTCGGCATCACCCCTGAAATGATCCATTATGTGGCAGAAGAGATTGCCAAGGTCCATCGCCTTGGAGTGCAAACTTCTGTTGTTGTCGGAGGCGGGAATATTTTCAGGGGCGTTGCCGGCAGTTCTGCCGGTATGGACAGGACTTCGGCGGATAACATGGGAATGCTTGCAACTGTGATCAACAGTCTGGCCCTTTGTGATGCTCTGGAAAAATGTGGAGTGCCCACACGGGTTCAGTCTGCCATTGCAATGGATAAGATTGCAGAGCCGTTTATCCTGAGAAAAGCCATCCGTCATCTTGAAAAAGGTCGGGTGGTTGTTTTTGCTGCCGGTACCGGGAATCCATACTTTACTACAGATACCGCAGCTGTGTTGCGTGGTCATGAAACCCGTGCCCAGATACTTTTTAAGGCAACACAGGTGGATGGCGTCTATGACAAGGACCCTGTTGTTCATGATGATGCGGTTCGGTTTGACGAACTGTCCTATATGCGGGTAATTGAAAAACAATTGCATGTAATGGACATGACCGCCATCTCCCTTGCCATGGAGCATGACCTGCCCCTTCAGGTGTTTGACTTACATGTGGCTGACAATATTTGTAAAGCCGTGCTGGGCGAGGATATCGGTACCAGAATATATAATAAATAAGCTGTACAATAGGAACTATTCTTAAATTACAATAAGAAGACTTTTTTCAGATAATAGTTTTTGTTGATGGTTGTTACCTATTATTTAGGATGTGTTGTTATGATAAATGAAGTGCTCGAAGAAACCAAAGACAGGATGGGGAAATCTGAGAAAGCCTTTGAAAAAGAGTTGACAAAGGTCCGTACCGGCCGAGCATCACAGGCAATACTTGACGGCGTGAGAGTAGATTATTACGGCACACAGACCCTTCTTCCCCAGATGGCCACCGTGTCCATTCCCGAAAGTCGGTTGATCACGGTTAAACCCTGGGATGTGAGTGTTATCAACGAGGTTGAAAAGGCCATTCTAAAGGCAAATATAGGGCTTACACCTTCCAATGACGGTAAATTGATTCGGATTTCCATTCCTCCGTTGACCGAAGACCGAAGAAAAGAGATCGCCAAGAGTGCCTCTAAAATTTGCGAAGATTATAAAGTGGCTGTCAGAAATATCAGAAGAGATTCCAATGAAATGCTCAAGGAGCTTCAAAAAGAAGGAGATATTTCCGAGGATGACAGTTTTAAGGGTCAAAAACAGGTACAGGATTTGACCGATTTATATATCAAAAAGCTGGACGATATCTTTGCCGCTAAGGAAAAGGAAATCCTTGAAGTCTGAGAATATACAGACCGCAACTCTTGATTCGGAAAAACTTCCTGCCCATGTAGCCGTGATTATGGACGGTAATGGACGCTGGGCAAAAAAACGGCTGATGAACCGGGTTAAAGGGCATGAAAAAGGTTCCCAGACAGTTCGTTCCATTGTAACAGCCGCAAGGGAGCTTGGCATTGGAATGCTCACTTTATACGCCTTTTCCACTGAAAACTGGGCAAGACCAAAAATCGAAGTTTCGGCATTGATGATGTTGCTCAAGCGATTTTTGGTATCTGAAAGGGATGAGCTCATGACCCGGGGCGTCAGGCTGAATATACTGGGGCAAAAAGAAAAATTGCCCAAAGATGTACGGGAAGAGGCGGATAAAACCGGTGGCATGACACGGAATAATCAGGGAATGGTCTTGAATCTGGCCCTGAGCTACGGCAGCCGCCAGGAGATTACCCTAGGCGTTAAGGCCCTTGCCCGGAAAATAAAAGCCGGTGTCATTCAACCCGGTGAGATCACAGAAGAGATGATTTCAGATCATTTGTATACCAGGCAAATGCCGGACCCGGACCTGATCATCAGAACCAGCGGGGAATTTAGATTAAGCAATTTTATGTTGTGGCAGGCGGCCTATTCAGAACTTTTTATTACCAATACCCTGTGGCCGGATTTTACCAGAGAAGAATTTATTGAAATTTTAATAAACTTTCAAGAAAGGGACCGACGTTTCGGTAAAGTGAAATGCAGCACCTCAAACGATGGCTCACCGCAATAATACTTGGCCCGCTTGTTTTATGGATTATCATAAAAGGCAGTACCCTCCTTTTGGCAGCCCTGGTTTCAATCGTGGCCATAGCGGCTTTACGGGAATATTTAAGGATTGTTTCCGGCCATGATGAAAGGCCTGTATCCAATACCCTTAAAATAATTTCCTATATTATTTCCATGGCCCTGGTTATTGGCGCCTGCCTGGGATCATGGCAGGTTTTGTTTCTGGTCCTTGCCCTGAATCTGCTGATTTTATCCGTATTTGTCTTGTCTGAGTTTCCCACTGACCAGCGCATTTTTGATACCATATCCAAGCAGGCCCTTGGAATTGTCTACATCCCTGTTGCCCTTTCTCTGCTGATTTTTCTCAAAGAACTGGAAGGTGGCACCTTTTGGATCATTTGGATGCTGATTGTCATCTTTGCAAATGATACAGGTGCCTTTTATACAGGTACCTTTTTTGGTAAACACAAACTTGCTCCCAATATCAGTCCCAATAAAACCATTGAAGGATCCATGGGTGGAATCGCAACCTCCATGATTCTCGGTTTTATATTTTCTCTTATCTTTTTTGACAGCTTATCCCTGGCATTTTTGACCATACCCTGTTCTTTTCTGATGGCAATTGCAGGCCAGATCGGAGATCTGTTTGAGTCGGCCATGAAACGGGCTTCCCATATCAAGGATTCAGGGCGAATACTGCCCGGGCACGGTGGGATGCTTGACCGGATCGATGGTCTGTTGCTGGCCGTCCCTGTTCTCTATGTATATCTGGTGTTTGTGATATGAACCTGACCATATTGGGGTCAACCGGATCCATCGGTAAAACAGCCCTGGATATTGTGCGAATGTATCCTGACAGGTTTAATATCAAGGCACTGACAGCAGCCAACAATATTTCAGCTTTGGTTGGCCAGATTGAAGAATTTGAACCGGAAATGGTGGCTGTATTAGACGAGACAAAGGCCTTGGAATTGTCCAGGGTTTTGACGGGGAAATGTAAACCCGAAATTCAATATGGTGAATCAGGCTACCTGACTGCCGCTGCCTGGGAAAGATCGGACATGGTTCTGCTGGCCATGGTTGGGGCTGCCGGCTTAAAACCTGCCCTTGCCGCCATCGAGGCTAAAAAACAAATAGCCCTTGCCAATAAGGAAACCCTTGTCATGGCAGGGGAAATTGTCATGGAAAAGGCCCGGGAAAATGGGGTGGATATTCTGCCCGTGGACAGTGAACATTCTGCTATTTTCCAATGCCTTGCGGGTAATCAGGCAAAGGATTTTAAACGTATTTTTCTGACCGCTTCAGGCGGCCCTTTTCGAAGGCGTCCCCTTGAAGACTTTTCTTCCATCACCCTTGGGGATGCCCTGAACCATCCCACCTGGGAGATGGGGCATAAAATTACCATTGATTCTGCCACAATGATGAACAAAGGGCTTGAGGTCATTGAAGCGGTTCATCTGTTCGGTGTTTCCCATGATGAAATTGAAGTGCTCGTACATCCCCAGAGTATTGTCCATTCCATGGTGGGATTCAGGGATGGTACAATAATGGCCCAGATGGGGGTGCCGGATATGAAGGCAGCCATTGCCTATGCATTGTCCCTGCCTGATCGTCTTAACCTGGATTTGGGTTTTCCTGATTTTGCCACCCTCAACTCCCTGACCTTTGCCCCGCCTGATGTGGATAAATTTCCCTCTATGACCTTTGCCTTTGAAGCCTGTAAACAAAAAGGAACCCTGCCGGCTGTGATGAATGCCGCCAATGAAGTGGCAGTTCAGGCTTTCCTTGAAAAACGGATTGGATTTTTGGGTATTTTTGATATTATCTCCAATACCATGGGACTTCATACCCGCATTGACAATCCTGATCTTTCAGGTATTATTGAAGCCGATAATTGGGCAAGGGAAAAAGCCAAATCTCTGATATAAAAATGAGGTATTAAATGGGTCATTCTGCTGTTGCATTTGTTGTTGTAATTGGTGTTCTTGTTTTTTGTCATGAATTGGGGCATTTTTTAGCTGCAAGGCTATGCAAGGTCGGGGTGGACGTCTTTTCCCTGGGCTTTGGTCCCAAGCTCTTTAAAAAAAAATATGGACGGACAGAGTATTGTGTTTCTGCCATCCCCTTGGGTGGTTATGTGAAAATGGTGGGAGAGGAACCTGGAGCAACAATTGATCCGGCAGATGCCTCCCTCTCCTTTACCAATAAAAGTCTGGCCCAAAAAAGTATTATTGTGGCAGCAGGGCCGGCCTTTAATTTTTTTCTGGCCATTTTTATTTTTTATATGCTCTACCAGTTTTCAGGGATATACATGGCAACCCCTGTTATCGGCAAGGTTCTGGATAATACTCCGGCCCTGGGTGCGGGTCTTAAACCAGGGGATATTATCAAAGAAATCAATAAAAAATCAATTGAATCCTTTGAAGATATTTCCCGGGTTATAAGTACCGGCAAGGGTGAAGAGTTGAATATTGTCATCCAGCGGGGCGGTCAGATTACCGGTGTAAGACTTGTGCCTGAGAAGCGGAGCGCAAAAAATGTATTTGGCGAGGATGTGGACAAATATGTTATTGGTATCCATGGAACCGGAGAAACCTTCCATAGAAGCTTGAATCCGTTACAGGCCATGGGCCGATCCATATCAGATACCTATGGCCTGGTGAAACTGACCATTTTATCAGTGGTCAAAATGATAAGCGGCAGTGTTTCTTCAGATAACCTGGGCGGCCCTCTGATGATCGCCCAGATGGCAGGGGAACAGGCCAAGGCAGGACTGGTAAATTTTGTTTGGTTTATTGCATTGCTTTCTGTTAACCTGGGTATTATCAATTTGTTTCCGATTCCGGTTCTGGACGGCGGACACCTGCTGTTTTTCGGAATTGAGGCGGTCACTGGTAAATCTGTCAGTGAAAAATTGCGGGAAAAATTGGTTCAGTTCGGTGCAGCAATGCTTGTGGCATTAATGGTCTTTGTTTTTTACAACGACATTGTCAGAATGATTAATGGTTAACTA
>DAOWDR010000417.1 GCA_030638935.1 Desulfobacteraceae bacterium
AAGGCATGGTTTTGTAAAAAAAGAAACCGTTGATATTGGCAAATACAACTATCTTATGACTTTTCTATCCACCTGATCAGAGATCGTAATAGGGAAGAATGTTTCATGACCGATTCCGCTGCTGAATAAGTGAGGAATCTGTCGGCCTGAAAAATCTATATATGGTTGGTATAGGATGACAGTACTTTATTGTTTCTTGCTACATCAACGATTTCTTTTGCCAAAACCTGAGCTGCATCCACGGCTTGGAGCGGCAGGTCGACATTCAGGGCACTCAATTCAGTGCAGGCCACGATGGCAAGTCCGCTACCCTTGTCTTTCAGATGTTGACATACAGAAAGATAAGCCTGGGTTACCTTAGTACCTGTATCCCCTTTTTTCACGGATTTTATTATTTTGAGCAGTAATTCCTGGAATTCTTGGTCAGGCCAGATTTCTGTAAGCTCTAAAGGCTCGAACCGTTGGGTATACAGCCGGGTCATCTTTACGGCCGGGGAGGCAAGGATGCCGATTTTGCCATACTGTGGAAAATTTGTGAGCAAATGATCCGTGACCAGGCCGATAAGGTTGATTACCGGTATTTTGACAGCATCTTGAACATTTTTATAATAGTGATGCGCAGTATTGCAGGCAATCACAAGGAAATCCGCTCCCCAGGATTCAAGACGGGCTCCCATGTCTGCCATGCAGAGACCGGGATCTTCACCATGGCCTTCGATAATTGCTTTTATTCTGGAAGGCACTTTGGGGTTGTTGTCCACGATACATCGGATATGGTCTACATCATCCAGGGCGGGTGTCAGCTTGATGATTCGCTGCATGAGATCCACAGTTGCCTCTGGTCCCATGCCACCCAGGATGCCTACTATTTTTTCTTTATCCCCAGTCATTTGATTCCCTTTCATTCAGGGCCTCCCTGTTAATCAAGGGGAGGCGGCAAAACAGTATCGTTTACTTACGCTCTAAAGGTATCCAGATACGCAAACAACGCCGGAGATCCGCCGGTGTGGAGGAAAAGTACGTTGGAGCCTTCAGGGAAATGCCCTTTGCGAACAAGATCGATGAGGCCGGCTGCAGCTTTGCCTGAATAAACCGGATCAAGAAGTATGGCTTCGGTTTTGGCAAAAAGTTTTACAGCCTCGACCATGGAATCGGTGGGTATGGAGTATCCCGGTCCAACGTATTGATCAAAGCATACAAAATCTTTTCTGTCAACGCCGGCTTTGATGCCGAGTTTGGCCGCAAGTTCCTGGGCCAAAGTATAAACGATCTCTTCCTGGACGTCTTTGGTTCTGGATACATTCACTCCTGAAACTGGAATGTTGGTATTCATGCCGGTCATGCCGACAACCATACCGGCATGGGTACCGGCGGACCCGGATGGAACAACAATGTGTTCAATTGCAAGTCCCAAGGTGTTGAGCTGGTTCATGGTTTCTTCAGCGCAGGCAGCATAACCCAATGCACCGATGGCATTGGAGGCACCGCCGGGGATGATATAAGGAGTTTTGCCCTGGGCAGACAGAGCTTCTGCTTTTTTGGTCATTTCCGCCATCATGTCGGAACCGCAGGAAACCACATCAATGGATTTTACATCCAATAATTCGAACAAAAAGTTATTGCCCGAGGCTTCTTTTTTGTAAGAACCTTCTACACGCTCTTCCAGAATTAGATGGCAGTTCAGTCCTTCTTTGGCTGACCAAGCTGCCGTGAGGCGGCAATGGTTGGATTGGACAGCCCCGCAGGTGATAATGGTGTCTGCGCCTTTTTCCAATGCGTCGGCAATGCAGAACTCCAGCTTACGGGTTTTGTTGCCTCCGGCCGCACCGGGCAGAAGGTCGTCGCGTTTGATGTAAAGATTAACCTTTGAATCCAGTGCACGGCTTAATGCAGGCATGGCTTCAATGGGAGTGGGACCGTTCAGATAAGGTCGTCTGGGAAATCGGGTAAAATTCATTTTATTTGTCTCCTTTAGTTGTTTGATCGTAAACAGGGTTTATCCTTATAATTCAAAAATGGCTTCTATTTCCAGGTCTGCACCGAGTGGCAAAGCAGCCACGTGAAAAGCGGACCGTGCAGGAAAAGTAACGTTCCTTGACGCCCTGACGCGGATCATGCAACTTGCAATGGCTGCGTTACGCAAGCTCCATAAAGTATCTGAGAGGGTCATAAACTCCATTTTCGATCTGCT
>DAOWDR010000288.1 GCA_030638935.1 Desulfobacteraceae bacterium
ACAATAAGACAAAAACCATCATGGACAAGGCAGACAGGGGGGTCATACCAGATCTTTTCAATGCAATTTCCAGGGCATGGCCATCCCCATTGCCAACCCCGTATAGTACCCCCATGGTACTGACCACCACTTCCTTGGCCACAAAACCTGTCACCAATGCGACACTGGCCTGCCAACCAATACCAAGTGGCTCAAACAAAGGTTCAAGAGTTTTACCGATCATTCCGATATAGGACTTGGAAATCCGTTCCTGTTCCTTTTTATTCTCAATCTCGCCAAGTTCCAATGCCTGGGCCCGAACAAGTTCCATGGCGGCATCCTTATCTGCTGATTTAATTTCAATCAAATGTTGGGCTGATCGCTCGGCAGACAAAGCATCATAATCCAGGGAATAAGAAATATCTCTGGGAAAACTTGACAAAACCCAGATAATAATGGAGCCCACCAGGATCACGCCACCCATTTTTTTAAGAAACATTTTACTCCTGTCCCACATGTGAATCAAAAGGCTTTTTAACATGGGCATTCGATAGGGTGGCAACTCCATCACAAAGGGTGCGTCCTCCCCTTTAAACAACAATGCCCGCAAAATCCTGCCGGACAAAATTGCTATAATTATCCCTGCCAGATACAGGCTGAAAATTATAGTACCGGCCCTGTGGGCAAAAAAACTGCCGGCCAGGATAATATATACCGGCAGCTTGGCAGAACAGGACATAAAGGGTGTCATTAAAATTGTCAGGATACGGTCTTTGTCATTTTCAAGGGTACGGCTGGCCATGATAGCAGGGACAGTGCAGCCAAATCCCATGAGCATGGGAATGAAAGATTTGCCATGGAGCCCTGCCGTATGCATGACACGGTCCATAAGAAAGGCAGCCCGGGCCATATAACCTGTATCTTCAAACAATGCAATGCAGAAAAACAAAATTAAAATATTAGGCAAAAAGACAACCACACTGCCAATACCGGCAATTATCCCGTCCAGGAGAAGAGATTTAAAAAGAGAAGGTGCCATCAGCCCGTCAAGCCCAGCTGACAAAAATCCCACTCCGGCCTCAATCCATTCCATGGGGTAGGCCCCCAGGGTAAATGTCAGTTGAAACATGGCCCATATGAAAAATACAAAAACAGGAATACCAAAATACCGATCCGTTAACACCAGGTCAATATTCCTGGACATATCAATCCGCTTTATGGCCAAATTGGTGACGGTCTCTTTTATAATCCCGGCAATCACCCCGTACCGGTCATCGGTTAAAACGATCTCGAAATCATCCTGGAACAGATCATAAATCCTATCGCGGCAGGAGGCCGCCTGGGCCAAAACATCTGCCTCTTTTTCCAGGGGCAGGGCTGAAATTTTCTCCTTGATTATTTTATCATCCTCAAGGACCTTGATGGCTTTCCAGCGAATCAAGACATCATCGTCCTCAATTTTGGCACTCTTAAGTGCGGATTCAATCTTTGAAATGCACCCTTCGATTTCATTGCCATACCGGATAGTTCTGATTTCTTTTTGCAGGTTAAATGCTTTTACTTCCTCTATGGCGGCCTCAAGCAGGATGTCAGTTCCCTTGTTTTTGTTCCCAATGGTAAAAACCACGGGCAGGCCCAGCAAAGCAGATAATTTTTTCTCATCAATTTTGATGCCCTTGGCTTCTGCCATGTCTGCCATATTCAAAACAAAGAGGGCCGGACGGCCCAGTTCCCGAATCTGGAGTGCCAAAAAAAGGCTTCTTTCAAGATTGGATGCATCAATAATATTGATGACTATATCCGGGGTTTCATCAATAATAAAATCCCTTGCCGTGATTTCCTCTATGGAGAAGGGAGTCAGGCTGTAGGTTCCCGGAAGATCAACAACCAGAAGGTCATATTCCCCATGGTGCAGGTGGCCTTCTTTTTTTTCAACCGTTACCCCTGGCCAGTTGCCAACTTTCTGTCTGGCACCGGTCAGATTGTTGAATATTGTGGTTTTACCACAATTGGGATTACCTGCCAGGGCTATGGTTAGATTCTGTTTCATTTTTATCTTTTTTTAGATGTAACATTTTCAACCAAGATATTGGCTGCTTCCTCAACCCGGAGAGAAATATGATATCCCTTGACAACCAGCTCAAGGGGGTCTTTTAAAGGCGCATATTTCTCCACATATATGGTGGTGCCTCTGTTGATTCCCATCTCAAGGAGTCTGCGCCGCAATTTGCTTTCCCCGGACACCCGAACGATAGTTCCCTCTTGTCCGGCCTTCATTTGGCTCAAATCCATGGAAGGGGTATCAGGAATATTTTCCCTGCCCCCTGGAACATCGGTTCCTAATGTCTGTCGGTCAAAGGACTGGACCCATATTTTTTGGGCCATCCCGGTTCCAATGACAAGCCGGTTCTCCCCTACGGCAATGACCACCTGCCCCCCGAGTCCGTTGGAGACAACCTCAATGGTATCCCCAATTTTCAGGCCCATTGAAGAAATTCTCAACTGCATATATTTACCGGCTTCCAATTCCTTAACAACAAGCTTCTCACCAGATTTGGCCTTGTGAAGGGGAATCCGTTTCTTTCTATTGACCATACACTTGGAACAAAGCCCGTATATCTCCATCTTGTGCTGGAGCATATAAAAACCATAGGCTTCAGCCACTTTTTTCTGGAGCACTTCCAGGGCTTCATCCTTAAACTCCAGAATGGCACTGCATTTGGCACAAACCATATGGTCGTGGTGTACCCCGAGGTGCCGATGTTCATAAAGGATGTCCGACCCGGAATCAAAGTCCACCCGACTTGCAAAACCAAACCGGCACAGATGTTCCATGCTGGTGGTAACAAACCCGTCATCCAGATGAATGCCATCCTCTTTCAGTTGACGGGAAATATCCCTGCATGTCACATGGTGCTCCAGCTTTAGAAAGGCCTCAAGGACTTGAAACCTTTCATCAAACTTATCAACGTGCTGCTGTTGAAAAAGCCGTCTAAATTGCTTTTTTTCCTGTTCATGTCGATTGATCATTTAATTTATCCTATAAAATAACGCTCTAAGATATTATAGCTGCCAACGTATGTCAAGGAATGTCATGCCCAAAAAAGCCACTCCCGTTGAACAGAAAATTTTGTATAAGGCACGAGACAAACCACCACCGACCGGGATGGTTTGTAGCCTACTAATCTACCAATCCCTACCGACTATAAAATTCCGCTGTGCAAAGGCAATGAACTGCGGTCCAATAGGATACCAAACAGCACACTTTTCTTTAAAAAAATTTAAAAAAGACTTGCGGTCCGCTGCATTGCTGGGCTCTGTACCTTACTGGGTCCAGTTCAAAGATAGTTTACGATTAGATTGAACGCAATCACGCAAGTAAAGGTTGATCAAGTTTTGATATGGAACGCCGGTTTCCTCAGCTAAATTTTTAAAATACTCTATAATATCAACACCCATTCGAATGGTTACCTGCTTCTTTAAATTTTTAGTATAAGGGTTTTTACGGCCTTTCATTTTTTCAAAATTATATTCTTTTCTCATCATGGCCTCCTTAAATAAACTTTTTGTTCTTTTTTAGTTGCTTTACGAGCCGAAACAATACGAATTGTACTTTCTTTACTTCGATAGCAATGGCACACAACTAAAATCTTTAAACTCTGACTGAAACCTAAAAGCAAAAATCTTTCTTCATCAACGGAATGATCTGGATCATCAAATTCTATTGCTTTCTCATCAAAAAATACAGTTTGCGCATCTTCAAAGGTAACGCCATGTTTAGATTGGTTGGTACTATTTTTAAAATTATCCCATTCGAAGATCAATTTTTCCATAACTACACTGTAAATATATTATAATTATATGTCAAGCTAAATGAGGTTAACCTTTTGGTATAGAACATGATGACCACCGGTTTAACCGGTGCATTATTTTGTTATTGAGAATTTGGAACAAAAGTCAAAAGCCGATTTGACCCCTCTTCCGCTTTTAGCATAATTTCAAAAATATTGAGAGAGTTGATACCTGCTATTTTATAGTATGCTGTAGATTATGCTGTACCTTTCTTGCGATCAATAATTACACCCATAAACCTTTCACAATATTCAACGACTAATTCTTCTTTATTGAGTAATTTTAGCCGCTCGTAATCATGACTGATTTCCAATTTTTTAAGAGTTGATTCTTTTGAATAGGACATATGTATATCGACCCAATTTTCAAAAAAATCATAATCATTTTCTGAGTTTTTCCCTTGTTTTTGAATGACGCCAAAATATGCGTCAGGGTACTTTTTGTAATCCTCAAACTCACTGTCGGACATGGACCCTGTTAAAACATGACCAGTGTCAGTACCAATTATTAGTTTCCTATTTGTCTCATCTACTGTTGCGGTTGTTACAGTTGCAAAGTAGCCTTCATCTTGAAAAAAGTACCTTTCTCCTATGACTATTCTTTTGGATTCACCATCAAAACATTCTGATGGGAGGCTACCATCAAATGTTTGCGGTATATCTGGGTACCCTGCAAATGATTCTAAAATATTATGGGCATCTATATACAGTATCACCTACTTTAACGAATTGCTTACCATGAGCATTAGCCTGAACAATTGGCTTTCCTATACCTTGCTGCTGTTTTTTAATATATTCTTCTGCTTCTATTTTTTTCCTATAGATATCACGATCAGACTGATCCAAATGATTGTTACTAATTTCGTCCTTTAGACGTGGATCACCACAACACTTTTTATATTTTTTTCCGCTGTTACATTTAGGGCATATCTCATTGCGTCCAATTTTCATGATGTCCTACAAATGTTTTTTTTCAAGATTTGACCCTCTATTTTCGTTCTTAACAAGTAACTGTGCAGAACTGGGTATTATTCAGGATCTGGAATAGCTTGACCTTTGATCTATGGCAAGCATAAAAAAACTAACTGTATAACACCACAATATGGATGATATCAAAACTTGATATCATGTTGAAAATCCAAAAAGCCTTTTGTAGATGAACAAGTGCTCAATTTTTGTTACGGATTCCTTTACATAAAGGATAAATTTATTCAAGAATTATTTCTGCTAGGCCAATTTCAAAATAGTTATAAATTTTAAATTGTTAATCAAGAGACTTGGCATGGTGCCAATAGTGGTATTTACCGAGGCAGAGGCAGGTGAGCAGGGAAGGCTTGAGCCGGATTTGAATGGCTGCGGCCGCAAGGATGCGGCAGAGCAGCCAATTCACCTCGGACCGGGACATGGATGTCCCGGGAGAATGAGGAACAAGCCTTGCCTGTCACCTGCCGGTACTTTTGAGATCATCCCATTGACAAAAACCTTGAATTTCAGGTATATATCCATTCTTTTAATCCAATAGAATACTAAAAATAGCGACTCTATTTAATCACAGCAACTTAATCACAACAACTTAATCATAATAGCCTAATTACAATAACCCGATGAAACATTACAACCAAACTGATGCCCATGACAACAATGACAAATAAAGAAGACCTGGCCCAATATCTGAACACCCCCCTGCCCATTGGCAATAAGACCATCAACAACAGGATGGTACTTGCCCCCATGGCTGGCTTAGGACACATTGCCCTTAGAGAACTTATCGCAGAATTTGGCGGATTCGGTCTTTTGTTTACCGGCATGTGCAGCGCCAGGGCAGTGCCCCATGAGAATCCGGCCATCTCCAATGTATTTACCTGGCGACCTGCTGAGCTCCCCTTTCTGGTATGTCAAATTTTCGGGTCAGAGCCGGAAAGCATGGCAGAAGCTGCCCGCCGTATCGAGGCAGAAGGTTTTTTCGGTGTAGACCTTAACTTTGGCTGTTCCGTGGCAGCCATTTGTAAAAAGGGGTGCGGAGCAGCCCTCTTAAAAACCCCTGATCTTGCCGTTAAACTTGTGGAAGCGGTCAGACAGGCTGTTTCCTGCCCTGTCTTTGTAAAATTTCGAACCGGGTGGGAAGACAATCCTCAATTTGCAGCCGACATGGCAAAAAAATTTGAAGATGCAGGTGCCGATGCCTTAACCTTCCATCCGCGGGTGGCCCCTGACAGAAGGAATCGCCCCCCCCGGTGGGATATCATCTCCAGGGTAAAAGATGCCGTCTCAATACCGGTCCTTGGCAATGGAAACCTGTTCGACATTGCCGACGGGATTAGAATGGTGGATCAGACTGCCTGCCAGGGGCTTTCCCTGGGAAGGATGGCCGTGGCAAGACCCTGGATTTTTGCCCAGTGGACAAAGGGAAGGTTGCCCGGGGATGATATCTACCATTTCACAGCCCTTCGCCTGACCCATCTGTTGAGCCGACATTATGACGATCATTTTGCCGTAAAAATGTTTAAAAAATTTGCACCTTATTTTTGCGCCAATTTTAAATTTTCCCAGGCTATATTAAAAAAACTGATCAAGGCCGACACAATGGAGGGAATCCGCATAAATATAGACCTCTTATTGAAAGATTTTCCTGAAACCCTGAAAACACCAAATTTAACGTTATTTGTCTAAAAATTTAAAAAACAGCGGAATAGTTTTTTTGCGGGGAAGGGCGTGACCATGGATCTATCAAATTTTCATTGTATTGGGTGCCATGCCTGCTGTCGGGAGCAGGGTTATGTAAGGCTGCAAAATCAATCCGGTAAAGCCCTTGCAATGCCGGGAATTCCCCCAGGGATGGAAATTCTCCGGCTTTGAAACCATTTATGGCTGGGCTAAAAAAAATCTAATATCACAACCCCAGGATACTTAGTCCTTCCTCCAGTTCAAAATAGGGTTTGATATCATATTTATACCCTGGTACTCCAAAATAGATGGATAGGCTGTCGCCAATGGCCTTTAGCCCGTCTGCCAGCCGATCATTTTCCAATTCATAATAGGTAATGGAATGCATTCCCTGGGTATTGCTTGCTGAAATATAGGGGCCTTTTTTGGTGATAAACCCCGGCAAAGCAGGTGCTGTCAGATAACGGTTGGCTATTTCCCGGGTACTTTCAGGCGGATATGTCACATTTGAAATAATAATCATGGTCTGTCTCCTTTAAAAATCTTTTGTTTCAACTTTAATAATGGCCAATCCAGGACCCTGTGTCAAATCTTTTTCACGCATTCAAAATACAAATAACAATTCAGATCTCCATTGAATTTCCCTATTTGACTTCACTGCCCTCCCTCCTTAGAATATAGCTTTACCGCAACCAAAAGAGAAGAGTGATATGACAAAAGAAATTGATTGTCGAAAATTAGACTGTCCTGCCCCTGTTCTGCAAACAAAAAAACTTCTTGAAACCAAGGCACTGAACCGGGTCCGGATACTGGTTGACAATGATGCGGCCGTGGAAAACGTCAGCCGTTTTTTAAGCTTTCACGGGTTTGAGGTTTCCGTTGACTCAGATGGCATCTCATCTGCCGTGGAAGGGATAAAAGATGCCGCAGATGCAAAAATCATAGAAACCGCCTCTGCCCCAAAAAAAACCAAAGACCTGGAGTCGACCCAGAAGATTATGGTCATGATCTCAACCACTCAAATGGGCAAGGGAGATGATGAACTGGGTGAAAAACTCATGATTAATTTTATTAAAACCCTGAAAGAAATGGGAGAAGACCTCTGGCGCCTTGTGTTTGTCAACTGCGGGGTAAAATTATCCACAATTAATTCAGCGGTTTTAGAGGAACTTAAGGCCCTTGAATCAGCCCGGGTTGATATACTTGTCTGTGGCGCCTGCCTGACTCATTTGGGGCTTATGGAAGAAAAAAAGGTGGGCCAGACCACCAATATGCTGGATATTGTCACCTCCATGCAATATGCCGACAAGGTGATCAACCTCTAACCCTTTTCCCTATTTATTACTGACAAAAAAATCGTCTATGATTTTTTTGTCCTTGAGCTTTTTCCCAAAGGCCGCTGCACTGGCTTTATCTGAAAATTCAGAAATCCTCACCACATACCAGGTTTTGCCGCCTCCCCTCACTTTTTTAATAAAGGGGGCAAACCCTTTTTTCTTCAAAACCCCGGCATATCGGTCTGCATGAACTTGCTTCAAATAAGCTGCCACCTGGATGGTAAAGGGTTTGGAAACCTGAATTTCAATCATCCTGGGTTCTTTTTCCTCGGCCCTGGATTTTAATATATGGGAAATGGTATTCACCATGAAAAACAACAGCCACACAGACAAAAGCCCCATGGCCCCAGCCCTTAGATAAAACCCAACCCGTTCCCTTTCCCTGAGCAAGACAATTACCCGGCCGATAAAAAGGATACAGAAGCTTAAAAAAGAAGAAAGCCACTTGGCCACACTTTTAATAACCCGGGCGGCACCGGCGAAAAAGACCGAGGAAAAGGATAGGGTTAAGCTTAAAAATCTTTTCTTTAAGCCAATTGAATTGGGGGATGTGGATATGACCCGGCCGACCCCATTGGTTTCAAGAATTTTGCCTGGTCCCCCTGTTTCCCCTGGTTCTTCCGGCTCCCCTAACAGACCATGAATTTTATCCTGGTAAACGGTTTTAATTTCCAGGGCCAGTTCCGGATCATCCAGAAGAGTCTTATACACTCGTTTAGCAGAATAATCCATCCGTCCCAGATCAAGCATCACCTCTGCTAAAATGGCATTCAGCCTTTTGTGATTATAATGAACATCCGCAAGGGCGGTTAACACCTCATGTTCAACAATCCCGGCCAGACCATCTTTTTTAAGCTGGCCAAGCCACAGTACAGCCAGGGTTTCATCTCCTGGGCTTGATTTAAGATAAACAGCCGATGCAAGCTTGAAATGGGTATTTTTTATGCCTGCGGTTAGGGAAAACCTGGCCAGGGTCCCGGTCAGGAGGGAGCCGATTTTTTTGGCAAACAAGGGAGATAACAAAAAAGTGTCATATATTCTGACAGCTTTGACATATGTTTTCTCTGCCCGGGAAAGAATACCTGCCCGTTCCCAGATCTCCCCTTCTTTGATCATCCCCTCTATGAGTTTTCGGCCAATAAAATCAAGGGAGGCCCCAATTATACCCCCTATAAATAGAAGCAAAATCCCACCGGAGATTGCTGGATGAATCCCTGGGAAAAGATGTAATATAAAAGGCATGAAATAAAAACAAACAGGACCTGCCAAAAGGGCTATAATCCAGAGCCGGATACTGAAATTTCCCATGACCCGGATCATGGTTTTTCCTCCCCACAGATGGTCTGATCCGTTTTCAGGGGCACCAGGGAAAATTTGCCATCCATTTTTGGGGCACATCCTGTAACAGGATCAACCTTTTCAAACCTGATATTATTGGGAATAATAAAATCCCTTTCCGGTTCTTTCTTCATTGCATTGATCATAAAATCCGCCCAAATGGGTGCGGCGCCCCTACCGCCTGTAATTCCTGCCCCCTGGACACTTTTAAGTTTTTTCTTTTTATCAAACCCGGTCCACACAGACACACACAAAGACGGGGTAAACCCGGTAAACCATGCATCATTATAATTGTCTGTGGTACCGGTTTTCCCGGCAGCAGGCCGGGAAAAGCCAAGACGCCTGATGGACCGCCCTGATCCCGTATCCACAACCGCCTTCATCATATCCACAACCTGAAAGGCCAGGGCCGGATCCAGCACCTTTTTGTTCTGAACAATCCGCTCAAACAAAACCCGTCCAAATGCATCCTCGACCCGCCAGAAAAGAAATGGCTCATGTTTAATGCCAAGATTTGCAAATACAGAAAAAGCCCCTGCCATGTCCAAGGGACTTACCAGGGAAGTGCCCAGGGCCACTGAATAGACGTTTTCCAAAAAACTTTTCACCCCACAGGCCCGGGCAAGGGAGGTTACAGCTTCGGGCCCTGTCATGGTTACCAATTGAGCAGCAATGGTATTTACAGAATGGGTCAAGGCTCTCTTTAAAATCATATCCCCGCTGAAACGCCGTTCAAAATTTTGGGGCTCCCAGTCTTTTGCTCCCACAACCGGTATTAATACCGGCTTATCCGTCATCACCGTCCCGGGATGCATCCCTGTCTTTTGAAATGCCGCATAATAAAGAAAAGGTTTAAATCCGCTGCCTGCCTGACGCCGGCTGTCCATGGCCCGGTTAAACTCACTTGCGTAATAGTCCCGGCCCCCCACCATGGCTTTGATGGCCCCGGACCCCGTGTCAATGGCAATCAATGCCCCCTGGGGACGATCTTTTTTCTCTGGTTCATTTTCATTTCGGCCATTTCCCATGGGTTTTATGCCCATCAAGGCATCTATATTTTCAAGGCCCTGTTTTACGGCATCCCGGGCAAAGGATTGTAACCTGGTATCCAGGGTGGCATAGACCCTGATCCCCCCATGGAAAACCACATCTTCACCATAGGTTTGAATAAGATCTTTAATCAGGGCATCCAGAAAATAGCTCCCGCTTCTGGCATCCTTCCGGCCCTGGTGGAGTTTTGGTTGTATGGTGGATGCTTCCTGGACTTCCTTGTGTGAAATAAATCCCGACGCCTCCATCCGCCCAAGGACAACCTCCCGTCGTTTCAAAGCCCTGTCATAATGCCGGAAGGGATTATAATTGGTTGGTGACTTTGGAAGGCCTGCCAGCAAAGATGCCTCGGCCAGATTCAATTCCAAAGAGGATTTTCCAAAAAAAGTCTGGGAGGCCTTTTCAATCCCCTGGGCACCGGCACCAAAATGAATCTGGTTGATATAGGCAGAAAGGATTTCCTCCTTGGTATTGGCAGCTTCTATCTGAAGGGCCACCAGCATTTCCTTAAATTTTCGCTGCCAGGATTGTTCAAAGCTGAAAAACAAATTTTTAGCAAGTTGCTGGGTAATGGTAGAAGCACCCTGTATCCTGCCCGGCTCAAACAGGGTGATGTATAAGGCTTTCATGGTTCGAAGCTTATTAACTCCATGGTGCTCAAAAAACCTGTGGTCCTCGGTTGCCACAATGGCATTGATAAAATCCTTGGACACCATCGCAAGCGGCACGGCCTTTCTTTCCCCCAGACCCATGAGTACCTGTCCTGTGGAGGCATAGATCAGACTCTGGGGAGTTTCAATTATCCGACTTAAGGGGGAGGGCAATTTAGGCAGGTCCCTGGCCACATGAAATATCAAAAAGATCCCGGCAAAGGCACCCAGGGCACCCGCCACAAGGCAAAGATAAAATATCAACCGGACCAGGGAAAAGGATCGTAAAAATAATTTCATTGATCATCCCCTTTCAGGATAAGGCTTAACTGCCACACAGCCCACTCCCTGGCCTGGATCATCAACACCCGGTTTTCCCCCCGGTATTCAAACTCAAATCCCAGTTTGATATACCCGCCGTCGGCTTCGTTCCAGATCCCCACCTGTTGAATGGTCCCTTCCTGTTGCAGCAATAGATCAGGATCCACCATAAGCTCGGAAATCATCTCAATTGGCAGCTTGAATATTGCATCAAAAAATTTAGCCGCCGGATAGATACGGTTTGAAAAGGCCTCTATTTCGACAAGTTTGCCCTGGACCGGTGCATTACGGGATTCAATTTCTAGAATGGTATTCTTTTTTAAGTCAATCTGGCGGATCACCCGGTTTTGGGAATCAATGAAATAAATATTAATCCCCTCCATCAACCCTTCACAAAAAATCCGATCTGTTATATTTCCGTTCAAAAGCCAGACAAGATGGGCAGGATCTATAAGCTGCCGGCCGATTCCCGGGGAAAGTGAGAGATACAGGGTTTTAAATTGTTCTTTCTCCAGGGTGACCCATTCCCCCGGCCCAAGGCTCTCTACCAGAAGGGAAAATGATTCTGCTTGCTGGGCACTTCTGCGGGAATCTTCTCTTTGGGTGATGATACGATTAAGGGACTTGTGGGCATTGGATGTCTGTCGACCGGTTTCCCAAAGGGCACCTGTTTCAGGCCTAAAATCGTTTGTGGCCATAAGATAGGTTCCCACCAACTTTTCACACCAGTCGAACCTGAATTCAGACACCCCAAAGGCCACGGTAAGAATCAGAATACCAAGGTTTAGAAAAGAGAAGGTCCGCCTGGCCCACTCCCCGGTAGTGAAGGGATCATACCATTTTTGAATCATAAAAGCCTAGGCCTTGCCCGCAGCCTTCATTGAGTCGTTGTAAACCGTATAAAAATTTTTATGCTCTGTTAACGCAGTTGACAAAATATCCTCCAAATGGTCCATGTCAGATCCGACAATATAATTGACGCTTGAATGCAGGGCTGACATGGGATCCCCGGTTGGCAGCCTGTCACTGAAAAATATCAAACAGATCCTCCGTCTCAGGGACATGTCCAATTCATTCATATGGGTGGACATGGCCTTAAATCCCTTGTTCCTGTCAAAGGATTCATCCACCAGAACAAGGGGGTAGATATGATAGGCCATTTTTATAAAGGCCTCTGAAATGGAAACCGGAGTTTCAACATGAAACCCAAGCCCCTGGACAACGGCAGCAACTTGTGCTTTTCCAGGCGAGTCATCCATGCATATTAAAGCCTGTTCACGGCCCTGGGCAGACAAAACCCCAGACCCCATGGATTCTCTTTTTACATCTTCATTTTTTTTGGACTCCTTGCCGGATAAGTCTAATTGGGAGGCTAACACCTGGACTTTTTCCCGGCATTTGGGACATTTAAAAGAGGAATCCTTGTCTTTGGGTATTTTATTGTCCGGAATATTCAATTTTGTTTTGCAATGCGGGCAGGTAACATTCATTGGCTATTTCTCCCTTTTATACCCATGGTCAATCTCAAGGGAATCAATATTGGTGGTGGACTCCCCCCGGGCGCTCTTTATTGAGTCAATGCCCCTTCCCACTATATCTTTCCGGGATGCATAGGCCGTTGCCGTGGCTTCGTCAATCTGCCCTTCTTCAAAAAGGTCTATGATGAACTCGTCAAAGGAAATCATTCCCTGGGCCTTGCCTGCCATGATGATATCATTAAAGGTTTTTCCCTCGGATTCCCCGTTCAGGATAGAGTCTTTTACCCGTAAATTGGTAGCCATGACTTCAAAGGCAGCCACCCGGCTACCGCCCACCTTGGGCAGCAGACGCTGGGCCACCACCCACCTCACCGTATCCGCCAGACGGATTCGGATCTGCCTTTCCTCTTCGGTTGAAAACATACCCAAAACACGGTTGATGGTCTGACCGGCATCCACTGTATGGAGGGTAGACAAAACCAGGTGACCGGTTTC